>JAJXTQ010000296.1 GCA_021783685.1 Pseudomonadota bacterium
GGGGCCGCTTCCCGATCCATCCCAACCCCTTCCATCCATGACCCCATTCACGAATTGCAAACCGGATGGCTCGTGCGTGCCCGGCCCCACGCCGCACGTCGCCGTGATCGGCAGCGGTGGAGCCGCCATGGCGGCGGCACTGAAGGCCGCCGAACGAGGCGCGCGGGTGACACTGATCGAGCGCGGAACCCTCGGTGGCACCTGTGTCAATATCGGCTGCGTGCCCTCCAAGATCATGATCCGCGCCGCGCACATCGCGCACCTGCGTCGTGAAAGTCCGTTCGACGACGGCATCCAGGCGACCACCCCCGCGATCCTGCGCGAGCGCCTGCTGGCGAAGCAGCAGGGCCGCGTCGACGCGTTGCGCCAGGCCAAGTACCAGGACGTGCTGGACGCCCAACCGGCCATCACCGTGGTGCGCGGCGAAGCCCGCTTTCAGGACGCCCGCACTCTGTCGGTCCGACTCCACGATGGGGGCGAGCGCACGATCACGTTCGACCGCTGCCTGATCGCTACCGGGGCGAGCGCCGAGGTGCCGCCGATCCCCGGGCTCGCGGACACGCCCTACTGGACGTCGACCGAGGCGTTGGTGAGCGACACCATCCCCCGGCGTCTGGCCGTCATCGGCTCTTCGGTGGTGGCGGTGGAGTTGGCACAGGCTTTCGCGCGGCTCGGCGCCAAGGTCACGATCCTGGCGCGCAACACCCTGTTTTCTCGCGAAGATCCTGCCATCAGCGAGACCATCACGGCGGCGCTTCGGGCCGAGGGTATCGAGGTGCTGGAACGTACGCAGGCCAGCCAGGTCGCGCACGTGGACGGTGAGTTCGTGTTGGCGACCCGCCACGGCGAGCTACGCGCCGACCGCTTGCTGGTCGCCATCGGCCGCAGTCCCAACACGCGTGGTCTTGGTCTCGAAGCGGTCGGGGTGGCGGTGAACCCACAAGGGGCCATCGAGATCGATTCGGGAATGCGTACCAGCGCGGCGCACATCCACGCCGCCGGCGACTGCACCACGCAGCCGCAATTCGTCTACGTGGCGGCTGCCGCGGGTTCGCGCGCCGCGATCAACATGACGGGCGGCGACGCGACGCTGGACCTGAGCAGCATGCCCGCGGTGGTGTTCACCGACCCGCAGGTCGCCACCGTCGGCTTGAGCGAGCAACAGGCGCGGCACGCTGGCATGCGGGTCGACAGCCGCACCCTGAGCCTCGACAACGTGCCGCGCGCGCTCGTCGACTTCGATACCCGGGGCTTCATCAAGATCGTCGTCGAGCAAGCCAGCCAGCGCTTGCTCGGAGTCCAGGCCGTCACGCCGCAGGCCGGGGATCTGATCCAGGCAGCAGCGCTGGCCCTGCGTGCCCGCATGACGGCGCAGGATCTGGGCGACCAGCTTTTCCCCTACTTGACCATGGTCGAAGGCCTGAAGCTCGCGGCGCAGACCTTCCGCAAAGACGTGAAGCAGCTGTCCTGCTGCGCCGCGTAGACGCCCGATCGCGAGGACACCGCTGCGTCACCAAAGGGGCTGTCAGGAATCTCCGGCCATGCCGACCAAGGGGCATGGAAGGCGCCTTCGCGCCTCCATCGACAAACCCCTATCGAGAGGAGACTGTCATGAAAACCCCCATCCACCAGGCGAGCGGCCTGAAGCATGGAATCGCGATCGCGACCGTCGTGGTTCTTTCCATTCCGGGGGCGCTGACCGTGCTTGCGCCCTTCGCCATGCCGTGGGCCTCGACGGGCGCCCATGCACCGGCACCTCCCCATTCGCTGGCCGCCGCGCAAGCGTCGAGGGCATTGCACGCCGGATGAGCTTGCGCGCTGGCCTCCTTGAAGCGCTCATCCCGGTTGTCAGGAATCTACGACTTCCCCGACTCATGGGCATGGGGCACGCGAGCACCCCATGCCCTGCAACCCACTGGAGTACCAAATGAAACCCACCAAGACCCGCATCCTTGCCGCGCCTGCGCTGGCACTCGCCGCCGCGATGATCTCACCGATGCCGGCAGCCCTCAGCGCGATCGCGCCGATCGCCAGCGCGAATGCGGCCACCAATCCGTGTGCGCCGTCCAAACCCTGCGCGCCGGCTGCCAAGAAGGCCATGAACCCTTGCGCTCCGGCGAAAAAAATGTCCGCCAACCCTTGCGCCCCCGGCGGCAAGAAGTCCGGCAATCCCTGCTCCCCCGCGGGCAAGAAGAGCGCCAACCCCTGCGCGCCGGCCAAGTAAGCCCGATTCGTTCCCACCGACCCCCACCCCAAGGAGCATCGAGATGAACAAGCGTCAATTCCTGAGCACCGCAGCCGCTTCGCTGCTGGCCTTGGGCGGCGTGTCCGCCGCGCTTCCGGCGCACGCCGACACCCTGGGCAAATGCTTCGGCGTGGCCACCGCCGGGCACAACGACTGCGCCGGGCTTTCGGGGCTCCATTCCTGTAAGGGCACGGCCACGATGAACTACAACCCGGGCGACTTCGAAGTCAAGCCCGAAGGAACCTGCGCCAAGCTCGGCGGCCTCGACATGGCGCAAGCCAAGGCGGTGCTCGCCGACCCGGCGAAGACCAAGGCCTTCGAGGCCGCGATGGCCAAGCGCATGTCGTGACCCACGGGCCTGCGTCCGCGGGGCCCCGGCGCCCGACTGGCCCAGGCGGTGCGCACTGGCTGGATCGACGGCGTGGATGCCGTCACGACCGAGGAGTGCAAGACATGATCCGACAAAGCCTCGCCGCGACATTGGTCGCAGCCTGTGCGGCCTGGACCTCGGCGCATGCCGCGCCAAGCACCGAACAACTGGCCGACGCGATGCTGCAGCAGATGGGGCGGACCACGGCGGTCACGCTGGGCTCCGGGCCCCGCGTGGTCGATGTGTTCTTCGATCCCAACTGCCCCTACTGCCACGAGCTCTACGAAGACCTGCGGCCATGGGCTGGCAAGCAGGGCCTGCAACTGCGCTGGATCCCAGTGGCGGTGCTGGCTCCCAGCAGCGAGGGCAAGGCGGCGGCCATGCTGCAGGCCGCCGACCGCGCCAGGGCGCTGGCACGCAACGAAGAGGATTACGACGAAAACCCGCGAGCCGGCTCCGGGGGCGGCCTGGTACCGGCGGCGAGCGTGCGCTCCGCCACGCGCGAGGAACTGGCGCGCAACCTCAAGGTCCTGCACGCCGCCGGCGCCTATTTCGCGTTCCCGATGATGGTCTGGCGCAACCAGGCCGGGCACGCGCAGATGTTCCTCGGCGCGCCCCGCGACACGGCACAGCTCAAGACCTTGCTGGCGACGGTGCGCTGAAGCCCTGAAGCGGCGCGGCAACTGCGATGGCGCACGTGGGCATCCGGCAATGGGCGGGCCGCGGCCTGGCCCGCTACCTGTCGGCGCCGACGCACTGCGCGCCCCGCCACGCGCCCAGCGACATCGAAGGCATCCGGGGAGCG
>JAJXTQ010000297.1 GCA_021783685.1 Pseudomonadota bacterium
CCAATGCCAAGAGCACACCCGCCGCAGGGCCGCCCCAAGGCGGGGTGCGTCCCCCTCGGGGGGACGGAGCGGGGGCCGCCCCCCGCGACGGAGGGGGCAACTACCCCCTTGCGTTGGGCATCGCGAACTCCGCCCCCTTGGCGATGGAATCCGGCCAGCGCTGCATCACGCTCTTCTGGCGCGTGTAGAAGCGCACGCCCTCTTCGCCGTAGGCATGCATGTCGCCGAACAGGCTGCGCTTCCAGCCGCCGAAACCATGCCAGGACATGGGCACCGGAATCGGCACGTTCACCCCCACCATGCCGACCTGCACGCGGCGCGCGAACTCGCGCGCAACGCCACCGTCACTGGTGAACAGCGACACGCCGTTGCCGTATTCGTGGGAGTTGATCAATTGGAGCGCCTGGTCGAAGCTGGGCACGCGCACGCAGGCCAGCACCGGGCCGAAGATCTCCTCGCGGTACAGGGCCATCTCCGGGCGCACATGGTCGAACACCGTGGCACCCAGGAAAAAGCCGCCCTCGTGGCCGGGCACCTGGAACTCCCTGCCGTCGACCAGCAGGCTGGCGCCCGCGGCCACGCCGGCGTCGATCGCGGCGCGGATGCGCTGGCGCGCCGCGGCCGACACGATCGGGCCCATTTCGCTGCTGTCCTGCACGCCCGGGCCGATGCGCAGCTCGCGCGCGCGCTGCTGCAATTGCGGCAGCACCGCGTCGGCCGCGCTGCCCACCAGCACCGCCACCGAAATCGCCATGCAGCGCTCGCCGGCCGAGCCGAAGGCGGCGCCGATGAGGGCGTCCACCGCCTTGTCGATGTCGGCGTCCGGCATCACCACCAGATGGTTCTTCGCCCCGCCCAGGGCCTGCACACGCTTGCCGTGGCGCGCGCCGGTCTCATAGATCGACTGCGCCACCGGCGTGGATCCGACAAAGGACAAGGCCTGCACGTCGGGGTGCACCAGCAGCGCGTCCACCGCCTCCTTGTCGCCCTGCACGACGTTGAACACGCCGTCGGGGAAGCCTGCCTCGCGGATCAGCTCGGCCATCAGCAGCGAGGGCGTGGGGTCCAGCGGGCTGGGCTTGAGCACGAAGGTGTTGCCGGTGGCCAGCGCCACCGGGTACATCCAGGCAGGCACCATCACCGGGAAATTGAACGGGGTGATCCCCGCCACCACCCCCAGCGGCTGGCGCATGGTCCAGTTGTCGATTCCGGTGGCCACCTGCTCGGTGTAATCTCCCTTGAGCAACTGGGGAATGCCGCAGGCGAACTCGATGATCTCGATGCCGCGCTCGACCTCGCCCACGGCGTCGGACAGCACCTTGCCGTGTTCCAGGGTGATGGCGCGCCCGAGTTCCTGCTTGTGCTGCTCGACCAGTGCGAGCAGACGGTTCATCAGGCGCGCGCGACGCAGCGGAGCCATCGCCGCCCAGGCCGGAAAGGCGGCGCTCGCGGCCGCCACCGCGGCGCCGACATCGGCGGCGTTGGACAGCACCGCTTCACCGCTGACCTCTCCGGTGGCCGGGTTGGTGATCGCCTGGCGGCGCGGGCTGCTCGCCTCGACCACCCGTCCGCCGATGAAATTGCCGACCAACCCGCGCTTCGCAGCGTTGGCGGAAGCGCCGGTCACACCGGGCTCGCGTGCCTTGTTCATGAAAAAGCTCCTGTGGGGTATCCGATCGCGTGGATGGACTAAGCCTAGTCCGCCCGCTGGCCGAATTCCAATCGGAAGCCAAGGGAGCTTTATCAGTTTTCCGAATAACTCCTCGTCAGAGTTGCACGCCGCGGGTCAACGCCCCATCCACCACCAGATTGGTCCCGCTGATGAAGCTTGCGGCCGGGCTGGCGAGGAACACCACCGCGCGCGCCATCTCCTGCGGCGTTCCCATGCGCCCCATGGGGTTCAGCGCCAGCGAATCCGCGTAGAGCTTGGGATTCGTGTTGCGGATGTGTTCCCAGACGCCGCCCGCGAAATAGGTATTGCCGGGCGACACGGTATTCGCACGGATGCCCTTGGGGGCCAGCTGATTGGCCAGGCCCTGGGTGTAGTGCACGATGGCCGCCTTGAACACTCCGTAGGGGCCGGCCGCGAAGTCGATCTCCCGCGCCGACACGCTGGAGATGGTCACGATCGAAGCCGCCTTGCTCTGCTCGAGATGGGGCATCGCGGCGTCGACCAGTTGCACCGTGCCCATCATGTCGGTCTCGAATTCCCGGCGCCAGGAAGCCTCGTCCTGGCCGATCGCCAGCGCGCTCACGTTGGCCACGACGATGTCCACCCCGCCCCAGCGGGTGGCGACCTCGCCCACCCAGCGCTTGAGCGCGGCATGGTCGGCCACGTCCACCGCGGCGCCGAGGCTGTCCACGCCGGCCTGCTTGAGCGAGGCCACCGTCTCGTCCACTGCCGCCTGGTTGCGCGCGCACACCGCCACGTTCGCGCCCTCCTGCGCGAAGGTCTCCGCGATGGCGCGCCCGATACCCTTGCTGGCGCCCGTCACCACGGCCCGCAGGCCCTTGAGTCCCAGATCCATGTCTTCTTCTCCTGATGTCGAGGATGGGTTCAGGCCGCCTTGGCGGCCAGGTACTTCTTGCGAATGGCCGACCCGACCGTGTACTTCGGGTCGACGAAATTGCCCAGGCGCACTTGCCCGCACTGGCTCAGCATCATGTACGCGTCCCAGCGGTCGAAGCCGTATTCCTCGCTCATCCAGCGCACCAGTTCGGTGTAGGCGATGCGGGTGGCATCCTCCAGCGGGCGCGCGCTGCCGATGGTCATCAGCAGGGCGTCGTTCTCGAGCCGCGGCCAGGCAATGGCCCAGTTCTTGATCAGTTCGACGTGGATGGTCGTGGTACTGGCGAACTCCACCGCGGTACCACACACCTCGCCGTCACCCTGGCAGGCATGGGCATCGCCGATGAACAGTCGCCCGCCCGGCGAGCGCACCGGCAGGTAGGTGATGCTGCCCGGTCCCATGTCGGGCACGTCCATGTTGCCGCCGTGGGTGTCCGGAGTCAGGGAGTTGATCGAATCGATTTCCGGCGACAGGCTCAACGTGCCGATATGGGGCCGGTACGGCAGGGTCACCCGCTGGCTCCAGTACACGCCTTCCTCGTCGAGATCGATCTTGCGCGTGATCTCCGGCAGCGGATCGTTCAGGGTCGCGGTGTAGTCGGTCCCGGTCAAGGCCCCGAAACGCGGAATCAGGCAGCAGGTACCTCGCGGATTGTCCCCCCGCGGCTTGATGGACTCGATGTACACCGCGACGACGTCGCCCTTCTCGGCGCCCGCGATCATGATCGGGCCGTTCTGCGGGTTCAGGAAGGGCACCGTCAGCACCTTGCTCGGGAGGTCCTGCTCGGTCCTGACCTTGCCCTCGAAGGCATCCCGCGTCTCGATCACCACGCGGTCACCCGGTTGAATC
>JAJXTQ010000298.1 GCA_021783685.1 Pseudomonadota bacterium
ACCACGAGCGGATCCTCCAGTGTACGATCGTTCGCGAGATACGCGTCATAGTAGACGTCGTTCAGATCCATCATGCCGCCGCCGGACGTCGGCATGGCCTGGTTGCCCATGGTCATGCCGCCCATGTTCATGCCCCCCATGCCCATCCCGGACATGCTCATCCCGGACATGCCCGGCCCGCCCATGCCGCCCCCCGCGCCGCTCATCATGCCGACCTGGGCCGACGACGCCTGGCCGGTAAGGCCGGCAAGCACCTCGGCGGGGTCGCGGAACGTGAAATCGTGCAGAATCACCACGACCTCCTGTGCGTCCGCCCGCAGGTCATCGGCGCTGCGCACGATGAGCGGCGCTGCCATCAGCAACTGTTCCTGCAGCCCGTGGTGCGAGTGCATCCAGTGGGTGCCCGGGCGCGCGGCGAAGTCATAACCCTGGCTGCCGCCAGCATCGATGAGCGAGGCGAACCCGGTCTCGACGACGCCGTCCTGGTTCGGCGGTGGCGTCTGTCCGTGCCAGTGCACAATGGTCTGCTCGCCCGCCTTGTTTTGCAGCGTGAGCTTGAAGCGCTCACCGGGGTCGAGCACGAGGCCGGGAGCCCCGCCTTCGCGCTGGATGCCGAATACGGAGGCCGGCTTACCGTTCACCTCGATGGCGCGGCGATCGACGGTGAGGCTTGCCGCCTCCGGCGCATCGGCACGCGCCGCGCGAAGGCTCGGCCCGAGCGAGCCACCGAATGCGCCGGCGGCAGCGGCTGTCGCCAGAAGACAGCGCCGGGAAACGCGAGAAGTCGTCATGGTATGTCCATTCGTCTGATGTGAGCCGGGGTGCAGGCGCACTTGCGCCCGCGCAGAGACGGTCACTCGGCCGGGGTTCAATACGGCTTCGGACCGAAATCCGATGGCCGCCGTATCAGCCAGGCCGATCAGACGCGAGGACGCGGCGGCGGCTGCTCAGGTAGGGGAGCGATCCCGGCGAGGCGCGCCGTACGGGCAGGAATCATCACGGCGACCACGCTCAGCCGTTGCGGCTGGGACGGGATCGCCGAAGAGGGCATCCAATAGGAAACCGCAGTGCATTGGCTCCCGAGGCAGCATGCCAACCCATCGCAACAGGCAACTTGGTGAGCGGGTATCGAGGTGCCGCGCGGGCTCGTGGCGACACTCATCGTCGCCACTTTCCCCTGGTGGTCGTGAGCGGGCGAAGCCGAGGCCAGCAGCGACGGCGCGGCGGCGAACAGCAGCACCGCAAGGACCAGCGCTCCCGCGATCGTCCGTCTCAGCCTCGGCACCTCGCCTCGCGGCATCAGTTCCTACCTCGTCATCCGGCCGATTGTCCCGACCAGTTCCTCGACCTTCCGTCGCTGCTCGATCGCATTGCCCGAGGCGAAAGCATCCGCCACGCAGTGCGACACATGATCGCGCAGGATCTGCTCTTCAACCTTATGCAGCGCTGCCCGGACGGCATTGATCTGGGTCAAGACATCGATGCAGTACCTGTCCTCCTCCACCATCGGGAGCAGGCCACCGACCTGGCCCTCGATTCGTTTGAGCCGCGTGACAACGGTGTTGCGCGTATCTCTGTGCACGTCTTGATACCGTACCAGGGTGGGGTACATACGGCGAGACGCGTCGGAGGCAAGCGCACGCCGGTCGTGGAGATGGAAAATGAACGAGGCTGAGTCCCGTCGCGCCCATCACGCCGGGCACCATCACGCACCGAATACCGGACACGGGCATGCCGCTACGCTCGTGGCGCCCGCCGGGACCATCTGGACTTGCCCAATGCACCCCGAGGTCCGACAGGATCACCCCGGAAACTGCCCGATCTGCGGCATGACGCTGGAGCCGCTCGCGCCCGCCGCCGACGCGCATGAGAGTGCCGAGCTTCAAGACATGCGGCGGCGGTTCCGGGGCGCGTTCGCGCTCTCGATCCCTGTCGTCGTACTGGCGATGGGCGTTTACGTTCCGGTCCTGGGGCCCGCGATCGGCGGGTTCGTGTCGCCTGCGGCTTCCGGCCGGGTCCAATTCCTGCTGACGACACCCGTCGTGGCCTGGGCGGGTTCGTTTTTTTTCACCCGCGCCTGGCGCTCGGTGCTGAATCGCAGCCTCAACATGTTCTCGCTGATCGCGCTCGGCGTCGGCACGGCCTACGCCTATAGCGCCGTCGCAACGCTGGCACCGGCGGCATTCCCGCCAGGCTTCCGTACCGCGGACGGCACGGTGGACACGTATTTCGAGGCGGCTTCCGTCATCACGGTCCTCGTGATCCTCGGCCAGCTTCTCGAACTGCGCGCGCGCGAGCGAACCGGCGGCGCGATCCGCGCGCTGCTCAACCTCGCGCCGAAAATCGCGCGCCGCCTGCGTGATGACAGCTCGGACGAAGAGATCCCGCTCGAGCATGTGCAGGCGGGGGACCATCTTCGCGTCCGGCCCGGCGATGCTGTCCCCGTCGATGGTGTCGTGCTCGACGGCCGCAGCCATGTCGATGAGTCGATGGTCACCGGCGAATCGATGCCGGTCGCCAGGCAGGCAGGCGACAGGGTCATCGCCGGCACCGTTAACGGCACCGGCGCAATGGTGATCCGTGCCGAGAAGGTCGGCGCCGATACCGTTCTCGCGCATATCGTCGCCATGGTCAGCGAGGCCCAGCGCTCGCGCGCACCGATCCAGCGTCTCGCCGATGTCGTCTCCGGCTATTTCGTCCCGGCGGTGATCGCCGTTGCGCTTCTTGCCTTCGTCGTGTGGGCCATCCGGGGGCCGGCGCCCGCTCTGTCCTATGCGCTCCTGGCCGCCGTCTCGGTCCTTATCATCGCCTGCCCTTGCGCGCTCGGCCTTGCGACGCCGATGTCGATCCAGGTTGGAGTAGGCAAGGGGGCGACAGCCGGCGTGCTGATCAAATCCGCTGAAGCGCTGGAGCGAATGGAGAAGGTCGACACGCTCGTGGTCGACAAGACCGGCACGCTGACCGAGGGGAAGCCGCGCGTCGTCGCGGTGATCCCGGCGTCCGGCCTCACGGAGCGCGATATCCTGCCTTTGGCGGCGAGCCTAGAGCGGGCGAGCGAACACCCGCTCGCGGCTGCCATCGTTGCCGCGGCGCGAGAGCGGTCCCTCCCGCTGGTCGAACCCGGCGGCTTCGCCTCGATCACCGGCAAGGGGGTGTCCGGCACGATCAGCGGCCACGCGGTGCTCCTCGGCAACGCCAAGCTGATGGAGGACCACGGCGTCGTGCCGGGGGAACTGGCGGCACAGGCCGATGCCCAGCGCCGCGAGGGCGCCACCGCCTTGTTCCTCGCCATCGACGGCAAGCCTGGTGGGGTCATTGCGGTTGCTGATCCGGTCAAGGCGAGCACCGCCCCGGCGCTGGACGCGCTGCGTGCCGACGGGGTCCGTATCGTCATGCTGACTGGCGACAACCGCACGAC
>JAJXTQ010000299.1 GCA_021783685.1 Pseudomonadota bacterium
CCAGACCGGTGCGGTTGATGTGCGGCATCTGGGCCGCCGTGTACACGACGAGCTGATCGTGGCGGCGATCCCAGTAGGCGACGACGCCGCGCCCCTCCATGGGCGACATGCTCTGGCGCGCGGTGCGCAGGTGGCGCTGCACGCGGATCGGCGCACGACGGCGGATGTCGTCCAGGTCGGCGTCCACCGTCGTTTCCAGGAAGACGTTGTCGCCCCAATGCTCGTGCACCAGTGGCGCCCCTGGCTGGCGCGCGTCCTGCATGTCCACGACCGCCGGCAACTCGTCGAAATCGACGAACACCTGCGCCGCGATGTCCTCGGCCTGCGCGCGGGTGTCCGCCACGCACATGGCGATCATCTCGCCAACCTGGCGCACCTTCTCTCCAGCCAGCACCGGTTGAGCCGAGGGCTTGAAACCGGGCAGGCCGGAATTCGCCACGATGGGCTGCACGCCGGCAAGATCGGCGAGGACGAATACCGCATCATCGAACCCCGCAGGTTTCTCGATGCCGCGGATGCGCGCATGGGCCAGCGGGCTGCGCACGAAGGCCACGTCGCGCAGGCCCACCATGCGCAGATTGGCCACGTAGTCACCTTGCCCCCGCAAAAATCGCTCGTCTTCCTTGCGCCGCAGAGGAACGCCCACGCCTTGCGCGTCGGTCGTGGTGCCTGCCTGTGGAGTCGGCATCGTCATGCAGCCTGCGCAACGGGAAGAATGGAGGCGCTTGCGTCGAAGCGCACGCCCTCGCGCAAGCAGAACAACGGCCGCAGCAGGCGCTGCGCCACGACCTGGGTGCCCTCGTTGTCGCGCAGCACCCAGCGCCCGCGCTCGTCGGCCAGCACCGTGATATCCGCCGCGGCACCGGGGCGCAGGGTGCCCGCACCGTCGTCCAGCCCCGCCATGCGCGCCGCATTCCAGGTGACCATGGGCACGACCTGCTCCAACGTGAGGCCGAGGGCCAGCATGCTGGTCATTGCCGACACCAAGCTGAAGCGGGTGCGGCCGAGGAACATGTGGTCCTGGTCGGGGTGCTCGTCGGGCGTTCCGGCCGGCGCGAGAACAGGCGTGTTGTAGCCGTGCATGTCGGCGCCCAGGGTGTCGGGAACGATACCTGCGTCCAGCACGGTGCGCG
This sequence comes from Pseudomonadota bacterium, assembly GCA_021783685.1. The sequence continues at coordinate 1,134 of JAJXTQ010000299.1, forward strand.
CCGCCTTGAAGCTGAAGTGCGAACCGTGGCCGACATCGATCTTCAAGCCGCGCGCGGCGGCTTCGAGAGCCAGCGGATGCACGCGCCCGTCGTCGTTGACGAAGCCACCCGGGTGCCGGCTGAACGGATGGGCCAGCACATCGCCAGGCTTGAGCAGATCCAGAACCTGGGCCAGGATTGTGTCGGCCTCGAACTTGTGGGTCGCCTGTTGCGGCATGGGCCAGAGTTGGCCGAAATGGATGTACAGCGGAAGGTCGGCCTGCTCCGCGATGCGCGCCGAGGCACGCATGACATCCACCCCCCAGCGCGCGAAGCCGCCGAGCTCGGCATGCGCCTTGACGCCCTTGACCAGATCGGCGTTGGCCCGCGCCGCCTTCACCGTGGCGTCCACGTCCTGGCATTCGGGCCGGTACAGCTCGGGATAGAAATGCCCCTCCAGCCCGCCGACGAGGTAGGCGGAAAGAAACGCATAGACCTTGGTTTGGGACGGCCGGGCGATGTAGTTGCGGAATCCGGGCAGGGTCATGCAGCTCGCACCGCCCTGGTCGATGAGGGTGGTCACGCCCGAGTGCACGCCGCACAGATCGGGATTGAGGCCGAAGCGCCCCGTCACGTGCTGGTAGACATGTGCATGGGTGTCGATCAGGCCCGGCAGGACAAGCCGGCCGGCGCAGTCGATCACCTCGGCCTGCGCATCCGACAGCTCCGGCCCGACCGCTGAGATGCGCCCGTCCCGCACCAGGACGTCCCCGACTTGATCCAACCCCGCCGCCGGGTCCATCACCCGGCCCCGGCGCAACAGTATCGTCTTCATGTTGACCTCGCTTGTTCTTCAGAGAGCGCTGCGCCAATGTCGGCGGCGAGTACCTGGACATGCAGTTCGACCGGCTTGCGTGCGTTGATGACGATGATGTCCTGCGGGCAGGCCGACAGCACTACCACCAGGTTCATGCACGCCATGAACTCCACGTGGTCGCCCGGCTTCGACACCGGCGCAAGCCACGCCACGCTGCCATCCGGCCGGAAAGGAATATTCATCCACAGGTTCAACGGCGCAGGCACGTCCTGTGCCCGCAGCCCCACTGCCTGCAGCGCCATGCGGAAGTTGTCCGCGCAGTTGTCGTGGTAGTCGACGACACCGAGGCCGCGGTAGCGGTAGAGATCGCATGCGGCCATCTGCGTGTCGTGGACGCCCGGTGAGGTGTCTGCCGAAAAGCGCAACATCGGGCGTCGGCGGTTGCTCACCAGCACGTCGCCCACGCGCGGAATCAGGTGGTCGGTCGCGGCGCGGGTATGCGGCATCGACAGGTACTCGCCCAGATCATCGGCGTTCAGCGCCCATGCATCGCCAACCTGCGTGCCATGCGGGTTGATGATGCGAACGACCTGCCCCCGCCGCACACGCAGCGCGCGCCCCTGCCGTGCCGGCACGACATAGGTCACGCCAGGTTCTGGAATGCCATGCGGCGCAATGGGGTGGTCCACCGTGGGATTGAGGCCGAGCAGCGTGCCGTTGTCGCACGCGGCGCAAGCTGCGGCACCATCGGTTGCGGCTTGCGTGCTCACGTCACCTCCCCGGCTTTGTCCCGGCCTGCATGCACGGCAAGACCACGGCGTCTCCACGGCGCCAGGAAATTTCGCAGACGTTCGGAGGCCGGGGTTTCAAAGACCGCACGCGGCGGCCCCGCCTCGATGATCTTTCCGGCTTCCATGAAGATCACGCGCGAGGAGATGTCGGCGGCAAAGCTCATCTCGTGCGTCACCATGACCATGGTCATTCCCTCACGTGCCAGCGCCTGGATGATCTCAAGAACCTCGTCGGCCAATTCCGGGTCCAGCGCCGAGGTGGGCTCGTCGAGCAGCAGGACCTCGGGCTGGATGGCCAGCGCACGGGCGATGCCCACGCGCTGCTGCTGACCACCGCTGAGGTGCGAAGGATGGTGACCGGCACGATGGCTCAGACCCACGCGCTCCAACGCCTTGGCGGCAATGTCGCGTGCCTTGTCTTTCGCCATGCGTCGCCCGAGCACCAGCGGCGCCATCACGTTCTCCAGCGCGGTCATGTGCGGCCAGAGATTGAATTGCTGGAAGACCATGGCCAAGGGACTGAGCACGCTGGCGATATTGCGTTCGGAGTCGCGTTGACGACGCCCCGTCGCGTCCTCGAAGTACCCCAGGCGCGCGCCCTTGATGTAGACCTCCCCCGCATCGTGGGTTTCCAACAAGTTCATGCAGCGCAGGGCGGTGGTTTTGCCCGAACCGGACGGACCGATGAGGGTGA
>JAJXTQ010000300.1 GCA_021783685.1 Pseudomonadota bacterium
CGCACGGCGGCGTGACGGCAGACGCTGCGGATCAGATCGGTGGCGGCGAGCGTGTCCTCGGTGCGCCAGCGCCTGCCCTCCCACACCAGCCAGCGGCCCCAGGCGGCGACATAGCGCCAGTCGCGGTGGTAGCGCCGGGTGAAGGCCAACGCCAGTGCATCCTCCGTCCCCCATACCGATTCGTCGCTGCCGACCACGGGCTCGGGATCAATGGCAACGTCGTGCATCTGCAGACGCGGGCCGTGGGTGAGAAACGCGGCGACATCGAAGCCTTCGGTGATGGCATCCGCCGCGTCCCAGCCCTCGGCTGCCTCCTCGGGTGGGTAGAGGATGTGACAGCTTTTCGCGCCCGCCGACAGAACGGCCTGTGCCGCCTGTGCCGCGTAGTCCCAGCCCGGCTTGTCGCGGTCGGGCCAGATCAGCACGGCCTTGGCCGCCAGCGGCGACCAGTCGGTCTTGTCGACCGGGGCGTTCGCGCCGTGCATAGCCGTGGTGGCGACCAGCCCCAAGTCGATCAAGGCCTGCGCGCACTTCTCGCCCTCCACCAGTACCGCCTGACTGGCAGTGACCAGCCCCGGCTGGTTGTAGAGTGGGCGCGGATCGGGCGGGGCCATCTTGCGCCGCTTGGCATCCCAGGGTCGGAACTCCTTCTTGTGCCCGGGCGGGTCGTAGCGGTAGACGACGGCGATCAGCTTGCCCGACGCATCGAGGTAGTCCCACTTGGCGGTGGCCGGGCCGAGATCATCGACGGGTGCGTCCTTCTTGCTGGTCTTGCGCACCGGCAACGAGCGTGAACGACCGAGTAGACCGGCGGCGGTGTCGAGCACTCGGGGGAAGTCGGTGTGGACGTTGGCCCCGAGGTAGGCGGCGATCAAGGCGAAGATGTCGCCGCCGTCGCCCGTGGCGCGATCCGTCCACAGGCCTGCCTTTTCGCCGTCGAGCACCACCTCGAGGCTGTCGCCGGGGCTGCCCAGCACGTCTCCGATCAGGAACTTGCCACGGCGTTTCTTGCCTGCCGGGAACATCGTGGTCAGCACCGACTCCAGGCGGGCGAGCAGATCGGCGCGCAGTTCCTGGCGCTCGGCGTCGCGGTCGTGCTCGGGTGGTGGCGTGGTGTCGTTGAAGTCGATCATTCGGCCTCCTCGACAGCAGCATCCGCGTCACCGTTGTTGCGGCCATGCACGGTGGCACTGCGCGCGGCCCATGCGGAAAGTTCGGACAGGCGATAGCGCACCAGCCCGCCCATCAGGTAGTGCGGAATCCGGTATTTGCTGCGCATGGCGTGATCGGCGAACCAGTAGTACGGCAGGCGCAGCGCGGCGGCCGCCTGCTTGGCGTCGATCATCGGCTCGATGTCGCGAGCCAAGTTGGCGTTGGTGGTCATGTTTGCGTCCTCCAGCAGCGGTCTTGCCAGGCGCACATCCGGCATTCGAAGTGGGTCGGGTCGTTGAAGGCGCGCGGCAGGAGATCTCCCGCGTCGGTCGCCGTGATGACCTTCACCGCCCGATCCGACATGCGCTGGGCGAGCGCCGCGTCAAAAGGCACGGCCTCGGTGTAGATCTCCATCGTGTCGGCGTTCACCGCCGTGAAGATCGCCGGGTGATCGTGCAGTTCGAGATAGGCTTGGTAGATCGCCACCTGCGCGGCGTAGACGGGCTTGGCCACCGCGAGGCGGTTCTTCTCCAGATCGCGCCAGGACTTGTTGCCCAGGCACTTGTTCTCCCAGAGCGCGGGATAGGCGAAGCCCTCCGGGCCGCCGACGATGACGCCGTCGATGTGGCCCTGCAGGCGGCCGTCGGCCACGGAAAAGCCGAACTGCTCGCCGTCGCCCTTGCGGGTGCGCAGGTCAAAGCCTGCGTCCCGCAGCCACCCGACCATGCAGTCCTCCATGACGTGGCCGCGTTCGAAGATGCGCAGCATCCGCCCGGGGATTTCGCGCCCGTGGTCGATGGGTGCCTTGGCGTACTCGAACTGCAGCGCGCGCTCGCAGGCCACGCCGAGACGCGAGGCCCCGAGGTACTGGCGCCCGGACTGTCGGGTGCGGGCCTGCTGCATCCCGGCATCGACCAAGGCGGTGACCTGGCCGGAGATGCTCGATGAGGAGTTGAAGTCGATCATGGCCTCGATCCCTTCGATTCTTCCCAGGGCAGGTCGTCCTCCAGATCGGCGAACGGGTTGGCTGCACTTGGCGTCATGGGATCGGGCGTGGGCGTCATACCCCGCATCGGCGGGTACTTGACACCTCGTGGTGTTCGACCATCGCGTCCGTCCAGCAGGTGACGATGGCGTCGATCACCTGCAGCGCTTCGGCTTCGGAGTAGTCGCCCAGCGGCTTGGCAAAGCCGATCTCGCCGGCTGCCTCGCCGAAGGCCTTGAGGCACTTGCGCATGCTGGCCAGTTCGACATCAGACGGATCGATCATGGCGCCCCCCCTGATGTCGATATGGCCTTCCTTGATCCGGAGCCAGTTGCCGTACAGCGCGTGAAACGCGTTCTGGCAGCGCCGTGAGCAGAACACCCAGTCGATGGGATAGCGCCGGGGATCGCCGATACCGTGACGGTTGTCGGTGTGGCCGAACCCCCGAGCCTGTCGTTTGCAGACCCAGCATTTGCCGCTCATTGCATTCGCTCTCGCCTTCGGCATCGCGAAACTTCGCTTCGCTCGTTTTCATCCGTCCCCCTCACTGAGCCCAGGACGGCTTGCCCGTCACCGGCGCGCGTTGCGGCAAAGGTGCGGCGTAGGTGGGAGTCGCCTGCGCCGGGGCACCGGAGGTACCGCCACCCGGTTTGGCTTTCGCTGGAACACCCATCAACTTGGCGTAGTCAGGGTGATCGGGCTCGACCGCGATCTTGATGACGTTGCGGTCCTGGCCCTTGGCGTCCTTCTCGATGTCCACGCGGACGAGGAACTCCAGGCCATCCAGTTCATGAAAGCCCTGGATGCGGCGCGCGGCGGCGGCCTGCGGGCTGTTGTCCTGCGGATGGACGTTGCGGGCGCTGTTGAGCGCGGCGCGGATGAAGCTGCGCCCCATCTGGCCCCAGGTCGGCCCTTTTTTGGAATGCAAGCCGACGTTGCTCCACATCTTGCGCTTGGCATGGTCGCCGGCCGTGACCACGAATTCGGCGGCCAGATAGATGGAGCCGGTTTCGAAGGACTCGGTGGCGTAGCCGCCGCCCCAGCCTTGCTCGGGATCGTCGTAGCCACCGGGCTTGATGGTCATGCGCACCGGGACGACCGTGCCTTTGGGGATCAGATCGAAGCCGGATTGCTGTGCGTCGGCGTCGTTGAAGTCATTCCAGTTGTTGATGGTCATGGTGGTTACTCCTGAGATTCGATGTGTGCGGGGGCGGCGGCACTGCCGGGCGTGGTGGATGCGCCCGCACACTTGGCGATCAGCGCG
>JAJXTQ010000301.1 GCA_021783685.1 Pseudomonadota bacterium
TCGGTGGCGGATCTCGAGCGCGGCGCCGCTTAGGCGCGGTTGCGCCGCCAGTCGGCGGGAAGCCGGCCGATAAGGAAGCCTCAGGAAGAGGAGCAAGGTCGCATGGGACTCGCCGTCATTCATACCCGGGCGCAGGAGGGCCTTCGGGCGCCCCCTGTGGCCGTTGAAGTCGATCTTGCCAATGGCCTGCCCGCCATCACCGTGGTCGGCCTGGCCGAAACCGCCGTCAAGGAGAGCCGGGACCGGGTCCGGGCGGCGCTCAGCAATTGCGGCTTCGAATTCCCGGCGCGACGCATCACGATCAATCTCGCTCCGGCCGACCTGCCCAAGGAGGGCGGCCGTTACGACCTCGCCATTGCACTGGCCATTCTCGCGGCGTCGGGACAGATCCCGGCCGCGGCTTGCGCCGGACTGGAATTCATCGGGGAGCTGTCGCTGGGCGGCGAACTGCGTCCGGTGCGTGCGGCGTTGCCGGCGGCCCTGGCCTGTCGCGATGCCGGGCACACGTTGATCGTGCCGCAGGCCAATGCCGCCGAGGCGCGCCGCGTCAGCGGCCTCTCCCTGCTGGCGGCGCGGCATCTGCTCGAGATCTGCGCCCATCTCAAGGCAGAGACGCTCCTTTTGGAAGCGACGCAGGCGCCGGAACCCGTGCCGGGCGAAGCGGAACCGGATGTGGACCTGAGCGATGTGCGGGGGCAGTACGCCGCCCGTCGCGCGCTGGAGGTGGCAGCAGCGGGCGAACACAGTGTGCTGATGATGGGACCGCCCGGCACGGGCAAGAGCATGCTGGCGCGACGTCTGCCCGGCATTCTGCCGCCGCTGACCGAGACCGAGGCGCTGGAGGTGGCGACCATCGCTTCGGTCAGCGACCTCGGCTTCAGGTCCGATCGATGGAAAAAAAGACCCTTCCGAGCCCCTCATCACACGGCGTCCGCGGCGGCGCTCGTGGGGGGCGGAAGCGTGCCGCGGCCGGGCGAGATTTCACTCGCGCACCGCGGCGTGCTGTTTCTGGACGAACTGCCGGAATTCGATCGCCGCGTCCTGGAGGTATTGCGCGAGCCCCTCGAGAACGGCGAAATCCACATTTCGCGAGCAGCGCGGCAAGCCGTCTTTCCGGCGCGGTTCCAACTCATCGCCGCCATGAACCCGTGTCCCTGTGGCTATCTCGGCGATGCGCGGGGCCGCTGCCGTTGCACCGAGGAGCAGGTGGCGCGCTACCGGTCGCGCATCTCCGGACCCTTGCTCGATCGCATCGACCTGCACGTCGAGGTCCCCGCGGTGAAGACCGAAGCCTTGGGCGATGCGGCGCCGCCGGGCGAATCGAGTCAGGCGGTCGGCGAGCGGGTCGCGGCTGCGCGGGCGCGTCAGTTGGCCCGGCAGGACAAGCCGAACGCCGCCCTGAATCAGCGCGAGACCACCCGGCTGTGCATCGTGAAGCCGGCGGTTCGGGATCTGGTGTTACAGGCGATGGAACGGCTCGGACTTTCGGCGCGCGCCTATCACCGGCTGCTGCGGCTGGCCCGGACCATCGCCGACCTGGACGAATCCGACGTCATCACCGCCCGCCACATGAGCGAGGCCATCCACTTTCGCCTGCTCGATCGCCAGCCCATTCGTTGACGCGTCGGCCCGGCCGACAGGTAGGCGCGCCGCCGGCCGATAAACGGTCTGGAAGATGGCGCGACCGCGGATGGGGGCAAAAGCTTGAACCGCATGACGAGCTGGCTGGGACAACGGCTCAGCAGCTATCTCAGTCAACGGCTGAAAAGCCACGAGCCGACCGTGGCGATGGATCTGGCGCGCTACGCCGCCTGCCTGCGCGCGGCGGACGTCCTGCTGGTGGAGGGCGACACGCGCCTCAGTGTGGCCATCAAATACCTGACGCAGTCGACCTGGTCTCACGCGGCGCTGTATGTCGGCCCTGATGCGGGCCTGCGCAACGACGCCGGCGAGCCGCTGGTCTTCATCGAAGCCGATGTGGCGGCAGGCGTCAGGGCGCTGGGGATGGACGCCTATCGGGGGTTGCACTGCCGGATCTGCCGCCCGGTGGGGTTGACCGGTGTCGAGCGGCGTCAGGTCGTGGACTATGCCCGCAGCCGCCTGGGGCACCGGTACGATCTCAAGAACGTGATCGATCTGGCGCGGTTTCTGTTTCCGACTCCACCGGTCCCGGTCAGCTGGCGGCGGCGGATGCTGAATCTGGGCAGTGGTGACCCGACGCGAGCCATCTGCTCCACGCTCATTGCGCAGTGCTTCGACGCCGTGAAATATCCGATCCTGCCGCAGGTGGAAACCGTGGCTGCCAGTGGTGCGGGCGATGGCGGGGCGCGCCGCGTGCACCATCTTCGGCATCACAGCCTGTATGTGCCGCGGGACTTCGATGTCTCGCCGTACTTTCAAATCGTCAAGCCGACGTTGACGCTTGGGTTCGACTTCCATCGCTTGGTCTGGGCAGCCGAGGAGGGCGCGCCGGACGGTGCCGGCGCCGTGGATGGCCAAGCCGGTGCAGCGTCGCGGGACACCGTCTCGTGATCGTGGCGGGTTCCGGCGAGATCCTTGCGGCGGCCCACCGGAGCCCGCCAAGCCCGATCAGGGCGACAGACTGCTTTGCTTCAGCATCTCGGTGAGCGCGGCCTTGAGTTCATCGTCGCTCAGGCCCGGGTTGCCGCCCTTGGGGGGCATGGCCCGGATGCCGTTCACCGAGTGATTCACGAGCGTATCGAAGCCTTGCGCGAGACGGGGTTCCCAGTCCGCCTTGGCACCGATCTTCGGAGCGCCGAGCACGCCGGCGCCATGGCAGGCGGCGCACACCTGCTGGACCACTTCGGCGCCGGAGCGAGGCGCGGCAGGCGCCTGGGATGCGGCCGCACCGGCGGTTTCGAGCGGCTGGTCGCTGGTCCGTACCTCACCGATCGGGGCAATCCGTTCCTTCAGCGCCGCCAGTTCGCGCGCCTCGAGCGGGCGATCCTCATGGGCGAAGCCGCCGATGAAGTAGGCCAGCACCCCGATGAAAACGGCAAATGCGACCATTGCGCCGAGCACGCCGACCAGCGTGAGCATCGAATCGTTTTCCTGCTCCGACACAAGAGCCTCCTTAAAAAAGCGACAGGAAAGGGCAGACGTTGCGGGGTGCGTGCCGGTCATCCCCGTTCCCGGTCCCGCAGGGTGGCTAAGTATACGCGTGGCCCATTGCCTTGGCACGCGCCCCCGAGCCCACTGGGCGATCCCGCGTCGGGAGCGGATCGGGCAGTAACGTGGACGCGGCGCGGGGGAGTCGCTATTCTATGCCGCTTGGCGCCCGTAGCTCAGCTGGATAGAGCGTTGCCCTCCGGAGGCAAAGGTCAGAGGTTCGAATCCTCTCGGGCGCGCCATCTCCCACCGTTTCGGTCAAGC
>JAJXTQ010000302.1 GCA_021783685.1 Pseudomonadota bacterium
AACCTCAAGGAGGTCGATGGCGCCAACAAGGTATTGAAGAGCGAGGAAGGGACCGAGATCAAGTACGACCTGTTGATCGCCATTCCCGCGCACAGGGGCATGGAGGTGGTGGAAAAGAACGGCCTGGGCCAGAACGGCTGGATTCCGACCAACCGCACCAAGCTCAACATGGAAGGCCGCAGCAACGTCTTCGTCTGCGGCGACACCACCAACATTCCGATCAGCAAGGCCGGCTCGACCGCGCACTTCGAGGCGGACACCCTGGCCGAGAACATCGCCGCGGTGATCAAGATGGGCTCGCCGGTGCGCGATTACGACGGCAAGGTGTTCTGCTTCATCGAGGCCGGCAAGGATCGCGCCACCTACGCCATGTTCAACTACCAGAACCCGCCTGATCCCAAGGCGCCGACCAAGGCCATGCACTGGTTCAAGATGGCCTACAACAAGCTCTACTGGATATCGGCCCGCGGGCTCCTATAGGAGGGCCGACATGAATGCGGAAACCAAGGTAATGCCCGACATCGAGGGCGTGATCGTGGCGGCGAGCGATGCCGCGACGGACGAGATGGTGAGTCGCCTGGCGAGCACCGCCGCGGACACGATGGATCTGGTCGATCAGGTGCATCGCGCCGGCCTGGACAAGGCCATCCCGATGCTCGCCCAACTGGTGCATAACGGCGACCTGCAGCGGCTGGTGCATCTGGCGCGGGTGCTGGGCTCGGCCGGAGACGCGCTGACCGACGAGATGGTCGGGCGGGTCACCGATGCCGTCGGCGGCGGCCTGAGCCTGCTCGATCAAGTCAATCGCTCCGGCATAGACAAGGCCTTGCCGACGATCGCCACCCTGGTCGCCGATGGCGACTTGGAGCGCCTGGCCCAGTTGGCGCGCGTCTACGGCTCTGCCCAGGATGTGTTGAGCGACGAAATGGTCGGCCGCATGGCCGAGACCGTGGGCGAAGGCATGTCCCTGCTCGATCGCTTGAACCGCGGCGGCGCAGTCCATCTGGTGGAAATGCTCGAACATCTGCAATCCACCGGCGCGCTGGAGCGGATCGCGGCCGGACTGCCGCTCCTGGTCGAACGCCTCGACATGATCACGGGCATGTTCAAGTGCATCGAGGAAGCGGCCAGCAAGATCTCCCAGCAGCCTCCCACCAGCGGGGTCGGCGGCGCCTGGAAGCTGATGACCGAAGCGCACAATCAGCAGACCTTGAGGTTCATGCTCGAAGTCGGCCGGCGTATGCAGGAGAATTGCGCGAAGCGCTGAAGGCATTTCGCGTCGGGGGATGGCGCCGCGTCTGCGGCCCATCTCTCTCAGAGATGCCCGCCGTAGCCTAGCAGCCGGCCGCCTCCGCGCTCGCCGGACGCAGCTTGTCGTGGGTCTGTGTCGGCACCACGCCGTTCTTGACGCAGGTCATCTCCGCCAGGATGGCGATGGCGATTTCCGGCGGCGTCTTGCTGCCGATATAGAGGCCGACAGGACCGTGCAGGCGCTCGATCTGCTCGGGCTTCAGGTCGAACAAGCCGAGCCGCTGCCGCCGCTTGCCGTTGTTGGCCCGCGAGCCGATCGCCCCGACGTAGAAAGCCGGCGACTTCAATGCCTCCAGCAGGGCCATGTCGTCCAGCTTGGGATCGTGGGTGAGCGCGACGACGGCGCAGTGGGCGTCCAATTTCAGGGCGACGATGGCGTCGTCGGGCATGTCGCGGATCAACTCGACGCCAGGCACCGTCCAGCTGTCGGCGTACTCCTCGCGCGGATCGCAGACGGTCACCCGATAGTCCAAGCCCTGCGCCACCTGGGCTAAGTAGGCCGAGAGCTGGCCGCCGCCGATGATCACCAGACGATATTGCGGACCGAAGGTATTCACCAGGCTGCTGCCGTCGAAAGTGCACGACGCCGAGTCGGCCGGCGCGACGGTCACCGCCCCCGTCGCCATGTCGAGCCTGCGGGCGACCAGGGTGCCTGCCTCGAGCAGGTCGAGGACTTCCGTGATGCGTGAATCTTCGCTGATCGGCTCCATGACGATCTGCAGAGTGCCGCCGCAGGGTAGTCCGAAACGCCGCGCATCGTCGCCGGAGACGCCGTAGGTATCGACCCGTGGTGTCGCGAGTTTCAGCTCGCCCTGCCGCATTCTGGCGATCAGATCGTCCTCGATGCAGCCCCCGGAAACCGAGCCGACCACGAGGCCGTCGTCGCGGATCAGCATCATCGCCCCGATCGGCCTGGGTGCCGAGCCCCAGGTGCGGATGACCGTGCTGAGCAGCGCACGGTGCCCCTGCTTGTTCCATTCGATCGCCGTCTTCAAAACCTGGAGGTCCACGCTGTCCATGTCAGTCTCCTGTGTTGGTTGAACCGGCTAAGCGCCGCCGGCCCTGAGAAAATCGAAATCGCAGCCCTGATCCGCCTGGAGCACGTGCTCGGCGTAGAGCTTGGCATAACCGCGCTGCGGCCGCGCGAATATCGGAGTCCCGGCAGCCGCCCTGCGGCGGTCGAGCTCCGCCTCATCGACTAGCAGGTCCAGGCGCCGCCCGGAGACGCTGAGGCGGATCCGGTCGCCGCTCCTGACCAGCCCCAGCGGTCCGCCGACCGCCGCTTCCGGGGTCAGGTGCAGGATCACCGTGCCGAAGGCGGTGCCGCTCATGCGCGCGTCCGACAGGCGGACCATGTCCGCAACGCCCTGGCGCGCCAACTTGGCGGGGATCGGCAGGTAGCCGGCCTCGGGCATGCCCGAGCCGCTCCTCGGCCCGGCGTTTTGCAGCACCAGGAAGTCCCCGGCGCCGACTTCCAGCGCCGGATCGTCTATCCGCGCCGCGAGATCTTCGAGCGAGCTGAACACCACCGCCCGACCCTCCTGCTCGAACAGGCGGCTGTCCGCCGCGGAGCGCTTGAGCAGCGCGCCGCCGGGGGCGAGGCTGCCGAACAGGGCGACCAGTCCGCCGCGGGGCTCGATCGGATCGTCGAAGGAGCGGATCACCCGGCGATCGACGTAGGGCTCTTCGTGCGCCAGCCGCTCGCCCAGCGTCTCGCCGGCGGCCGTTTGGCAGTCGAGATCGAGCAGCGGTTCGAGCTCGCGCAGGACGGCGCCCACGCCGCCCGCAGCGAAGAAGTCCTCCATGTAATGGCTGCCGGAGGGTTTGAGGTCCACCAGCACGGGCGTGGCCTCGGACAATTCGTTCAGCCACGCGAGCGACAGCGGCAGTCCCAGGCGACCGGCGATCGCGGTCAGGTGGATCACCGCGTTGGTCGAGCCGACAATCGCCAGGAGCACCCGCAGGGCATTGCCGAGCGAGGCCCGGGTGATGATCCGGCTGGGCCGGATCCCGGCCGCCGCCAGCTCGACCGCGCGCCGGCCGGTCGCCTCCGCGGCGCGCAGGCGAGCCGCATGCACCG
>JAJXTQ010000303.1 GCA_021783685.1 Pseudomonadota bacterium
ATAGTTCCTCGGGGCTCTTCAGGGCGAGCCTCAGCATGTCCTCGTTTCTGCCGCGAAACAGCGCCAGCGCGCGGTGCGAGGGAATATCCCTGATTGGCTCCGAATAGGCGAAGTAGTCGCGGAACTTGGCGCCGGTCTCCTCGCAGCCGGGAACCACCGTCGACACCAGCACGCCCCGCTCCTGCAGCTCCTCGCGTAGGCGGCCGATCAGCGCCGCATCCTCGGCAAAGCGCTCCATCAGGATCTGGCGCGCCCCGTCCAGCGCGGCCTTCACGTCGGGCACCTCCTTCCCGGCATCGACGTAGGCGGCCGCCTCGGTCTCGGGCACGAGCAGCGGATTTTCCAGCAGCGCGTCGGCCAGGGGTTCGAGCCCGGCTTCGCGGGCGATCTGCGCCTTCGTCCGGCGCTTCTGCTTGTAGGGCAGATAGAGATCCTCCAGGCGCTGCTTGGTCTCGGCGCCGCCGATCTCGGCTTCGAGCTCGGCGGTGAGCTTGCCCTGTTCGGCGATCGAAGCGATCACCGCGGCTCTGCGCTCCTCCAGCTCGCGCAGGTAAGCCAGGCGCTCTTCCAGCAGGCGCATCTGCGTGTCGTCGAGGCCGCCGGTCGCCTCCTTGCGGTAGCGGGAGATGAAGGGCACGGTGGCGCCCTCGTCGAGCAGCGCCACGGCCGCGGCGACCTGCTCTCTACGGGCGCCGATTTCTACGGCGATGCGCTGTTCTAAGGGTGGCAGCATGGGGAACGAAGCTGAAAACGAGGCGCGCACTATGCAGCAATGCGTGCTTGATGACAAGGCCGGGGCAGGCGTCGGCGGTCGGGGCGCAGGCCGTGCCTCATGATGGAACGGTCAGCGCGCGCGCCTTCAATCGTTCCGGATTCCGGGAAGGTAGTGCTTGATCTTGCGATAGAGCGTCGCGCGGCTGATGCCCAGAGCTGCCGCGGTGACCGAGATGTTGCCGCCGTGACGCTCCAGAGGCGCCGCCAGGAGCGCACGATCGCATCGCTCATGACGCCGCTGGGTACGCTCTCGCCGCTGAAGAAATGGCTGCGCGCCAGGGCGATGCGCGTATGGAGTCCGGCCGACAGGTCGAGACTCATCGCGTTCATAAGGCTCATCCGGTACGTCGATCTTCGCTGGATCGATTCGATACAGTTCGGTGTTCAGTTCTGAGAACTGTATCGCCGTGAAAATTCGCCGCCGGCGCCGCAGCATCCGCTTCCAGATGGACAATTCGAATCCGATTCAGGTAGTTATTTCACGCCGTCGGTCGCCCTAGCTGCTTGGCACATCACTTGCCTGCAGTGTCTCGTCTCCTTGACTCTTCGCATGAGGAAGGCCCGCCGAGGTGAGCGGGCCCTTGCCGCGCTGCATCGCGCGGCTCAGGGGGTAAACAACATGGCCATGACATGGTTCGTGCCGCCGGCTGTCGGCTCGATGAACGCGAGCGATCGAGGGTGGACTTCGGGGTGCATGGCGCCTGTCAACCTATCCAAAGGAGAGTTTATGACGACGTTTCTCAATACCATCGACGGCCGGCAGCTTGGATCGGACCAGAGCTTTGAATCGTTCAATCCGGCCACCGGGGAAACGCTGGGCCGCGTGCCGACTTCTAGCCGAACGCAAGTGAGCGAGGCCATCGCGGCTGCGCGTGCGGCGCAGCCGGCCTGGGCCGCGCGTCCCGACGCCGAGCGCAAGGCGCTGCTGTTTCAGGTCGCCGAGAAGATCAAAGCCAACGCGCCCTATCTCGCCGAGTGGGTGACGCGCGAGCAAGGCAAACCCCTGGGCGGCGTCGGACCCGACCAGGTGCCAGGCTCCCGCTTCGAGCTGTGGGGTTGCGAAGTGTGGACCCAAGTGCCGGCCAGTCTCGATCTTGCGCCGGAGGTGGTGTTCGAGGACGAGACTCGCCGCGACGAAATGCACCGCAAGCCCTTCGGCGTGGTCGCCGCCATCGCGCCGTGGAACTGGCCGCTATTGATCGCCATCTGGCAGATTATTCCTTCGATCAGGGTCGGCAATACGGTGGTCATCAAGCCGTCCGAGTACACCTCCATCGGTACGCTGGAACTGGTGCGCATCATCAACGAGATTCTGCCCAAGGGCGTGGTCAACACGGTCAGCGGCCCGGGCGAGGTCGGGACCTGGCTGACCGCAGACCCGGGCGTCGACAAGATCCTGTTCACCGGCTCCCGCAGCACGGGATCGCGTATCGCCGAGAGCGCCGCCCGCAACATGGTGCCGACCACCATGGAACTGGGCGGCAACGACGCCGCTATTGTCCTGCCCGACGCTGATCCGCAAGCCATGGCCATGGGCCTGTTCTGGGGTTCTTTCATCAACATGGGCCAGACCTGCGCCTGCGCCAAGCGGCTTTACGTACACGAGAGCAAGTTCGACCAGACCGTGCAGGCGCTCAAGCAGATCGCCGAGTCGGTGCCGATGGGCAACGGCATGGACGAAGGCGTGGTGATGGGACCCATCCAGAACAAGATGCAGTTCGACAAGGTGGTTTCCCTGGTCGACAGCGCCAAAAAAGCCGGGGCCAACATCGTCTGCGGCGGTCAGGCGAAGGGCGGAGCCGGTTATTTCTTTCCGCTGACGCTGGTGACGGGTCTGAAGGACGGCGACCGCCTGGTAGACGAAGAGCAGTTCGGACCCGTTCTCCCGATAATCAAATATCATGACCTGGAGGAGGCGATCGCCAGCGCCAACCGGCTGGAAGCCGGGCTCGGCGCCTCGGTCTGGTCCTCGGATGTCGACGCGGCACAGCGTGTCGCCAGCCGTATCCAGGCCGGCACGGTGTGGATCAATCAGCACGGCATGATTCATCCGATGGTGCCCTTCGGCGGTATCAAGGGCTCCGGTTACGGGGTCGAGTTCGGCGTCGAAGGCTTGAAGGCCATGACCCGTCCGCAAGTCATCAGCGTCAAGAAGTAAGCCGCAATCGGCCTGATCCCGGAACGGACTTCCTCCGTTCCGGCGCGTCACCGCGACCACAAGGTCGGACATCGAGCGACGCGCGTGCCCTGGAGCACGGGCGGAGGCTTCAGCCGGTCACCTATCCCGGCAAATAGTTCTTGATCTTGCGATAGAGCGTCGCGCGGCTGATGCCCAGAGCTGCCGCGGTGGCCGAGATGTTGCCGCCGTGACGCTCCAGCGCCCTCTGCACCGCCTGCGCCTCGAGCGAAGTGAGGGTGCCGGTGTGTATCGTCTCCGTCTTTTCCGCGCCACCGGCGATGCGTCGCCCGATCATTTCGTTGAGGAAGTCATCGGTCAGATGCTGCAGTTCGATCTGCGTGCCGTTGCCGAGCAGGACCATCGCCGTCGACACGACATTGCACAGCTGCCGCATGTTGCCGGGCCAGGGGTGTTTCAGGAAGGCATCCATCG
>JAJXTQ010000304.1 GCA_021783685.1 Pseudomonadota bacterium
CAGCGCGATCTGCCGGCCCGGAGCTTCACCGCTCCGGGCCTTTTTGCGTGATTCGGTTTTGGGATCGTGTGCCGCTGCGTGCTAACATCGGCGGCTTTGATCAGGCCCCGTGTGCCGACGGGCGAATGTCCCCCAAGGCGCTGGCGCCGTTTATTTCTATGGATGACTTGGAGCGACTACGGTCATGAAGATTCTGGTGGGTGTCAAGCGGGTCGTTGACTACAACGTCCGCGTTCAGGTCAAGCCGGACGGGTCCGGCGTGGCCCTCGACGGCGTCAAGATGAGCGTCAATCCCTTTGACGAAATCGCCGTCGAAGAGGCCTTGCGGCTCAGGGAAGCGGGCAAGGCCACGGAAGTCGTGGTGGTGTCCATCGGTACCTCGGCTGCTCAGGAGCAGCTGCGCACGGCGCTTGCCATGGGTGCCGACCGCGCCATTCTGGTCGAGTCGAGCGACGCCCCCCAGCCGCTGACCGTGGCCCGCATCTTCGCCAAGCTGGTGGAGAAGGAAGGCGCCGGCCTGGTGATCCTGGGCAAGCAGGCCATCGATGACGATGCCGGCCAGACGCCTCAGATGCTGGCGGCCCTGCTGGGCTGCGCGCAGGCGTCCTACGCCTCCAGGATCGAGATCGACGGCAGCAGCGCCAAGGTCACGCAGGAAGTCGATGCCGGCCTGCAGACCATCGAAGTGGACCTGCCGGCGGTGATCAGCGCCGACCTGCGCCTGAACGAGCCTCGCTACGTCAAGCTGCCCGACATCATGAAGGCCAAGAAGAAACCCCTCGACACCATCGCCTTCGGCGATCTGGGGGTCGAGCCCGCCGCAGCGCTCAAGGTCGTCAAGACCGAAGCCCCGGCGGCGCGCGGTGGTGGCCGCAAGGTCGGCAGCGCCGAAGAGCTGGTCAAGGAACTGAAGAACAAGGGGCTGCTGTAATGAGCAAGGTACTGATTATCGGTGAGCAGGCGGGCGGCGTCCTGGGGCAGGCCGTGGGCCGCGCCGTCGCGTGCGCCAAGGAGCTGAATCCCGCGGAAGTGGTGGTGGCGCTCTTCGGTGCGGGCGATGTCTCGGGTGCGGCGCAGGCTGCTGCGGCGCTCGATGGCGTGACGCGCGTGCTCACGGTCGACAATCCGGCCAACGCCAACCCGCTGGCTGCCCTGGTCGCGCCGCAGGTCGTGGCATTGGCGCAGCAGGGCGGCTATAGCCACATCCTGGCGGGCAACACGAGCCTGGGCAAGGACACCCTGCCTCGCGTCGCGGCGCTGCTCGGCGTGCCGCAGGTCACCGACATCATGCAGGCGCTGGGTGCGCGCAGCTTCAAGCGGCCGACCTACGCCGGCAACGCCATCGTGACCGTTGAGGTCGAGGGCGCTGGCGTGATCTGCGGTACGGTCCGTGGCGCTTCGTATCCGGCGGTGGGCACGGGCGGCGCGGCGGCCATCGAAGCCGTGAGCCTGGATGTGGCGCTGCCCAGCCATACCCGTTTCCTGTCCCAGGAAACCAGCAAGAGCGACCGCCCCGATCTGCAGAGCGCGCCCAAGGTGGTCTCGGGCGGCCGTGGCGTCGGCAGTGCTGACAACTTCAAGGTGATCTTCAGCTTTGCCGACAAGATCGGCGCCGGCGTCGGCGCTTCACGCGCCGCCGTCGATGCAGGCTTTGTCCCCAACGAGATGCAGGTCGGGCAGACCGGCAAGATCATCGCGCCCGAGCTGTATGTCGCGGTGGGGATCTCCGGCGCCATCCAGCATCTGGCCGGGATCAAGGACGCCGGGACCATCGTCGCCATCAACAAGGACGAGGAAGCCCCCATCTTCGAGGTGGCCGATCTGGGCCTCGTCGGCGATCTGTTCCAGATCCTGCCGGAACTGGAAAAACTGGTCTGAACGGCACCTGACGCCGCGCAGGGTCGGCTTTGTAGCCGCCGACCGGTCGATAAGGGGAGCCTTGGCTCCCCTTTTTCGTGGGGCGCGGGCGGCAACGGTGCCTCATGGGCATACCGACCGAGCCCGTTTCATGCTTGCTCCGGGTTCGGGCCCGGTTTATGGTCATCGAGCGAAAAATCCCCGGTGCTCGGCGACCGAGCACCTTACCGATCGTTCTTCAAGGAGAGTTGCTGCATGTCGGCGGAACTGTTTTGGCTCACCTGGACCGTGATCCTGACCGCCTTTTTGTTTCTGCCTTATGTTCTGAATCGCATCGGGATTCGCGGCCTGTTCGGGGCCATGGGCAATCCACGCGCCGACGACCTGCCCGAGTCGGACTGGGCGCAGCGGGCCATGCGCGCCCACGCGAATGCCGTCGAAAACCTGGTCGTGTTTGCGCCCCTAGTGTTCGTGGTGGAACTCGTCGGCGCCAATTCCGGCATGACCGCCTTCGGCGCGGCGCTGTATTTCTGGGCAAGACTGGCGCATTGCTTGGTCTACACCCTGGGCATCCCCATCGTGCGGACCTTGAGTTTCTTCGCGGGATTGTTCGGCGAGGTGCTGCTCATCATCGCCCTCATCGGCGCGATGTAAAGCGGCCCGAGCGCACTTGAAGACGCTGATCGCGAGTCGCCCGGGTGGGCCTGAGGTGCTGGCGCTGGCCGAGACCGCGCTTCCCGAGCCCGGTGCGGAGGAAGTGCGGATCCGGGTGACGGTGGCAGGGGTCAACCGCGCCGACCTGCTGCAACGCAGCGGGCGCTATCCGCCGCCTCCCGGCTGGGATCCGCGGCGGATCGGTCTGGAATACGCTGGGACGGTAGACTGCACCGGCGCACGCTGCATCCTGCGTCGTCCGGGCGACCGGGTGATGGGGCTGGTGGCCGCCGGCGCCTGCTCGGAGTTCATCGTGGTTCCGGAACGCGAGACGCTGTCCATTCCGGCAAATCTGACCGATGTGGCGGCCGCCGCGATTCCCGAGGCATTTCTCACGGCCGTTCGCGCACTGTGGGATGAGGGCGAGCTCACGCCCGGCGAGGCGGTTCTGGTGCGTATTGCAACGGCGAGCGTGGGCTTGGCGGCCATTCAGCTTGCGCACATCGCAGGCCACCCGGTGGCGGGGACCGGCCGGGATTCAGCGCGACTGGACGCCTTGCGCGCGCTGGGTTTGGATCATCCCCTGGTCGAGGGCGGCGGGATGGTGCAGCGTGCCCGGGCGGCCATGGGCGGGGCGCCCCGGGTCGTACTCGATCTGTGGGGCGGTGGTCGGCTGTCCGAGAATCTGGCGCTGCTCAGCGATGACGGTCGTCTGGTCGTGGTCGGTCTGCTGGGTGGCAGCCGCGACACGCTGGATCTGGCCACGCTGCTGATGCGGCGGCAGAGCATCCGCACGCTGACCATGCGCAGCCAGCCGACCGAAGCGCGCATCGCGCTGGTGCGCCGATTCGAGCGTCAGGTGCTGCC
>JAJXTQ010000305.1 GCA_021783685.1 Pseudomonadota bacterium
CCCGCTCGCAGGCATCGGCGCCCGCACGCACCGCCGCGTTGACCGCACCGGTTTCGCCGCGCACCAGCACGGTCACATACCCGCCACCAACGAACTGGCGTCCGATCAGCCGCACTTCGGCCGCCTTGGTCATGGCATCCGCCGCCTCGATGGCGGGAACCAGACCACGTGTTTCAATCATTCCGAGGGCGATGCCCGTCATTGCGCTTGCCATGATGTTTCTCCTTTACACGGTTGATAAAACTGCCTTGCCTGCTGCCTGCTCGCGGAGGCCCTCCTCCGCATTCCACTGATCGATGATCCCGAGGATCGTCAGATCGGTAAGAATCCTGTAATCGCCGGCGCCGTAGCGGGCGGCCGAGCCGCCGGCGGTAAATACCCATTTGCCTTCCGGCACGCCCACGGGGTCGACTGCCACCGAGAGACTGCCTTTTTCGTCTGCCAGTACGCGCAGCGAGATGTTCGCCAGGCCGGGAACGCGCCGGGTGCACACCAGATCCGACACCACGCGCAGGATCTCCATTTCAGTGCTCCTGCCAGTGGTCGATGATGCCGACGATGGTCAGATCGCTCGGGAAGTCCTTGGCGCCCGCCGCCTCGCGTGCTGCCGAACTCCCCACGCAGATCACCCAGTCGCCCGGGATGCAGCCCACCGCATCCACCGCCACCTGACGCCCACTGCCTGCCTTTTCGCGCACCACCAGCAGCGGGCGGTGTCCCATTTCCCGGACGCGGTTGGTCGAAACCAGCGTTTTTTCCACTTGCATGATCTTCATCGCTTCACCTCAATGCCCGTGCATGCCAACGGTGTTCACTTCAATCTCTTCCAGGGGGCTGCCCGCCTGGGACGCCTGGACCGTCATGCCGCACACCAGCAGGCCCTCCTTGACCAGCGACGGGTAACGGTTTTCGATCGCCGCCTTCACCCGGCGGCAGCGCTCGACACTGCGTTCGAGCGCCCCCGGCACCTGGCTGTCGTAGCGGTAGTGGATCGCCACCGGGATCGGCAAGCCATGCGCCACGTTGAGGCGGCTGAAGATGCGGATTCCCACATCGATATCCGCCGCGCCTTCTTCCACCGTGTGCAGGTGACCGAAGTAGGCCAGGTTGCGCAGGTGCACCTCGTCGAAACCGTCGCCGATGCTGATGAAGCGCTCGGCGTGACCGACGTCGGCATAGCGGCCCTGGTGCTGCGCACAGACGTAGTCGATCTGCGACAGGTTGTTCTCCAGCAGGCGCTCGATCAGGCGGCACATGCCCGGTTCCGGCACACTGCGGCCATGCAGGCGGGCAGCCTCCTCGATGCTGGCGCCCAGCCGCCAGCGCGCATCGGATGCGTTGCGGCCGCATGTCGCCTGGAACAGCGCCATGTTGTCGACCTGGCAATCGAGGTTCATGCTGCCCTGCGCATCCGGCACGTGCACCCGGATGGCATCGTTGTCGGTATCCACACCGATCAGCAATGTCGCCACCGAAGCGCCGCAGCAGAAACCGTTTTCGATCGCGGTGCCAAAAGCATTCAGCCGGTCCAGCGCTGCCTGCGCTGCACGACGGCCGTCGCTGCCGTGGGCCGCACAGCCTTCGTGATGCGGGTCCGAACTGCTGAAGTGGTACACCGCGATCTTCAGGTAGCGCGTGCCCGCGTCCGGCAGCGTCGGCAAGCCTTCGCGGAATCGGCGCAGCTCGGTCTCGGTCCACTGCTTCACATTCGCCTCTACGTCGAACAGGGTGCCGGCGTAGGACTTGTGCCGGCGCACAGCTTGCTGCGGCAAGCGCAGGATGTAGTGCAGCAGACCCTTGAGGCGGCCATCGGCGCAGGCACTCACATCCACCTCATGGAATCCGCATTCGATGAAGAAGCGCATCATCGCTGCCGCCTCGGCTGCGCCGTTGTGCGGCTGTGCCCAGGCATCCCGCACCAGATCGCGGAAGGTGTGGAGCACGCTGTGGCCATACAGCCTGCGCATATCCAGCGTGGTGACCCAGGCATCTGCCAGCACATCGGCGGGCAACTCGAAGCCCAGCTGCTCGCGCGCGATCGCCTGCGCCTGTCTCTCGAACCCGGCTTCATGCTGCAGCGCTGCGATCTGCCTGAGCACCGGAACAATCGCATCGAAACGTGCCCGCACCGTCCGTTCGTAGTTCGCCAGGTGCGCGTTCTGCACCGGATCGGCGAGCGGGTGCGCATGCGGTACGCACGACTCGCGCACGCATTCGTCCCGCCCCCCCGCACTGTTGCAGGGCGGGCAGAAGCTCGGACGCTGCGGCCAGTTCGGCACCGCGGTCATGGCGGCGGCCGGTTGGGGGCGCATCGCCATGCCCACCGGGGCGGAATGAGCCGCCTGGTGCAAGCGTTCACGGCGTTTGCGGGTATCCATCATCGTTTACCGTCGTTTCGTTGATTTAGCCGCGTGCACCGCCGGACAGGGTCACGGCTGCGCCCCCCTGGCTGTTGCCGCTGCTGCCCGTGATGCGGCTCGTGGCGGCTGCGGGTTGCGCCGCTTCACGGGAAACGCGGGGGCTCACGCCGTTGCCACGCGGCTCGCCGCGCTGGGTCGGGTTGCGGCCCGCTGCGGAGCGTCCCTCGGTGCCCGTCACGCGCCCTCCGCGATCCCAGGCATCCCCCGTGACGCTGCGCTCGCGGCCTTCCCCGGTAATGCGCTCGGGAACCGGACGGGAAGCTTCAACAGGCTTGTCTGCCACCGGTTCGCTGCCATCGCGATAACGGAACTCGGGTGTTCCGGACACCAGCCCGGTGGCGCGTGCGAGCGATCCGGTAATGCGCCCGGCGCCACCGAACGCACTGCCGGTAATTCGACTGGTTTCACTGTCCCGCGCCGTGCGGGCAGGCGAGGCCACCGAGAAATCACCCGGCTGGCGACCGCTTGGCGCATCCATTGCGTTGCCGGTGATGCCCGCCGCAGGCGTCGCGCCTTCCGGCGCACGGGCCCGATAATGGCTTGCCATCGGCGGACGACCGCAGGCGCTCGCTTGCTGAACTTCACCCACATACGGTGTGCCGCTCACGTCCTGGCACTCGCCTCGCGCGTTGCCGGTCAACTTGGCATCCGGGCCGGGCTGAATACCGGTCAGTTCGGCGCTGCGCCCAAGACGCGCCCGGTTGATGGCTTCAGCCGCAGCGCGGGTGGCACAGAATTCGGCGTACTGGTCTGCCCCGATGTAGGACGTGCCCGTCACCGGCTTGCAGGCGCCATACTCGTCCCCCGTCACGCTGGCCGAGCGCCCCACCTGGGTGCCGGAAACATCCTGGCCCTTCAAGGTGCGCGACACGCCCACCTTGGCCGGCGGCTGGAAAGGCTCCGCACGGCAAAAGGAAGCAAATTCCTCAGCGCTGATGTAATCAGAACCCGTC
>JAJXTQ010000008.1 GCA_021783685.1 Pseudomonadota bacterium
GGGCTCAAGCTGGTGCAGCTCGGTGCGCCCGCCAGACGGCTGATCCAGCTGCCGCTGCTGGCGCAGGCGCGGCGCTGGAAGAGCCTGCACGGTTCGGACGACCTTGAGGCGCTGAAGGCGAAGATCGCCGCGATCCCGGACGCCTTCGAGCCGCTGCTGCAGGAATACGCACACCCCCCCTCCAAGGGAGAGGGACAGGGAGATAGGGTGGCCGCGCCATGAAGAACGTCGAATTCCGCACTGCCACCTCCGCCCAGGGCGGCCTCGTCGTGATGGCCGGCGTGCCGGGCGTCGCGGCCGGATCGCGCGTGCAGCTGCGCGACCACGCCGGGCGCCTGCGCTCGGGGCAGGTGATCCGCACCTCCGACGCCGCCGTGCTGGTCGAGGTGTTCGAGGGCACCGACGCACTCGACCTCGAGCGCACCTGGGTGCGCTTCCTCGACGAGCCGTTCCGCCTGCCGCTGTCGCGTGACATCCTCGGCCGCGTGTTCAACGGCGCCGGCCTGCCGCGCGACGGCCGCCCGCCGGTGATCTCGGCCGACCGCCGCGACGTCAGCGGCGAGCCGCTCAACCCGGCGGCGCGCGCCTATCCGCGCGAGTTCATCCAGACCGGCATTTCCGCCATCGACGGCATGAATTCGCTGACGCGCGGGCAGAAACTGCCGATCTTCTCCGGCGGCGGCCTGCCGCACAACCGGGTGGCGGCGCAGATCGTGCGCCAGGCGCGGCTGCTGGGCGAGGGGTCCGCCGAGTTCGTGGTGGTGTTCGCCGCCTTCGGCGCCTCGCACGCCGACGCGCGCTTCTTCCAGGAAAGCTTCGAGGAAAGCGGGGTGCTGAACAAGGTGGTGATGTTCCTCAACCTCGCCGACGAACCGGTGATCGAACGTCTGCTGACCCCGCGCGCGGCGCTCACCGCCGCCGAGTACCTCGCCTTCGACCTCGACTACCATGTTTTAGTCGTGATGACCGACATGACCGCCTACGCCGAAGCCTTGAGGGAAGTGGCAGTGCTGCGCGGCGACGTGCCGGCGCGCAAGGGCTATCCCGGCTACCTCTATTCCGACCTCGCCGAAATCTACGAGCGGGCCGGGCGCATCAAGAACCGGCGCGGCTCGATCACCCTGATCCCGGTGCTGTCGATGCCGTCCGACGACATCACCCACCCGATCCCCGACCTCACCGGCTACATCACCGAAGGCCAGATCGTCCTCGGGCGCGAGCTTTCCAACCAGGGCGTCTATCCGCCGGTGACGGTATTGCCCTCGCTTTCGCGTCTGATGAAGGACGGCGTCGGCAAGGACTTCACCCGCGAGGACCACCCCCACGTCGCCAGCCAGCTGTTTGCCAGCTACGCCAAGGCGCTCGAAGTCAGGGGGCTGGCCGCGATCATCGGTGCCGAGGAATTGAGCGATGCCGACCGCCGCACGCTCGCATTTGCAGAAGCCTTCGAGCGCCGCTTCGTCGGCCAGGGCGAGGACGAGGACCGCAGTGTCCACGAAACGCTCGACCTCGCCTGGGAACTGCTGTCGATGCTGCCGCCGGAGTCGCTGATCCGGGTGACCGAGGAGGAGCTGGCGAAGTATCACAAGAGGGTGACAGCTTGAACGCCCGGATCGCACCGCCCCCTGGCAGGGCGCGCACCCTCTCCCCCGGTCCCTCTCCCTCGGAGGGAGGGGGGAGCACGGCATGCTTGGCGGGAGCGGGGCGCACGGCATGAAAAAACGCCTCGCAGTCCCGCCGACCAAGAGCGCGCTGCTGCAGGTCGGCCGCCAGGCGCGATTCCTGGAGCAGGGCCGGCAGATGCTGGAAAAGAAGCGCGACCTGCTGACGCGCCTGGTGTATGAGCGCCTCGCGCAATACCGCGAGCTGCGCGAGCAGACCCAGCGCGAACTGGCCGAAGCCTACCACTGGCTCGGCATCGTGCAGATGCGCATGGGGGGCCAGATGCTGCATCAGGCGTCGGTGGGACTGAAGCCGGCGGTGGCGATCAAAGTCGTGGCGCGTTCCAGCGTCGGCGTCGAGTATCCGAGCGTGACGGCAGAGGCCCTGCCGCTGCAGCCGGTCGGGCTGATGTGGACCGACGTCAGCTTCGACGAGGCGCGCCTGCGCCTGCGCGATCTGACGGTGACGCTGGCACGGCTGGGCGAGGCGGAAAACGCGCTGTGGCGGCTGCTGGCCGCCAGCCGCAAGACGCAGAAACGGGTCAACGCGCTGAAGTACAACATCATCCCGCGCTACCGGGCGACGGTGCAGCACATCCGTGCCGCACTGGAGGAGGACGAGCGCAACACGCTGTTCCAGATCAAGGTGCTGCGCGCACGCAAGCCGGCCTGAGCAGCATCCGGGCCGGTCAGGGTGCGCATCGAATCAAGGGCTTGGGGGTGCTTCCTCAAGTCACTCCTGCATGGGATGCATCACATGGCCGGGATGATGTTGCCGCAGGACACATAGACCTGCGCTTCCTCCGCGCTCTTGTGGACGTTGATCGCCGCCTTCTCCTTCAGGATGGTATCCAGCGATGCCGGAACCACCGTGGTCGATTGACCATCCCGCACGGCTTCGAGCTTCCACTTCGGCGCCGGGTCCAGCTTGCCGCACTGCCCCAGATGGATGTGGGCAGGCTGGGCAACCCCTGCGGGCGCATTCGAAAGCAGGATGACGACCTTCGTCTTTTCCCCCTGCGGCGTCAGGGTGGCGCTGCCGGCCTGCCCGGAAGCGTTCTGCGCTTGAAGCGTGACGGTGACGACATCGTCGAGGGCGAGCGCGGCGCCGGCATGCAGCCCGCCAAGCATCAGGATCATGGCCAGTTTACGCATCATCTGCTCCTGGTAGCGAAAGAGACTGTTTTGTAGCACTGGGCGGCCAGAAGGCTAGGGCGGGGTGTGCGTCATTTCCTTCTGAGCGGGGTGCTCCCCGTCGGCGCAGGTGAGCGAGGTCAGCGCTGTGGCGGCAATCCCTGGTTGGCCTCGATGCCGTAGGGTTCGAAGTCGTGGTGTTGCGGCTCGACCGAGGCGACCAGTTCGTCGAGGCCCGGCGCACCGACGCTGACCGGGACAGGGAGCATCCGCTTGGCATCGACCGCCTCCCGCACGCGCCCCCAGTCGATTTCCGGGGCAATCGGTCGCGCCTCCAGGTAGAGCGCCACCGCGTCGACGGCCCGCAGAAGCAGGTCGTCGACGTCGTCCGGGTACTCGCCCACCGGCTTCGACACGCCGAGGTAGAGCACGCCGTCCCGTTCGCCCAGCAGCGCAGGCTGGTTGATGACTCTCAGCGGTGTGCCGACGGCCAGCCCGGCAAAAAGCTCAGCGGCGTCCTCGGGATACAGGCGGATGCAGCCATGGCTCACGCGCATCCCGACCCCCCAGGGCCGGTTGGTGCTGTGGATGAAAATCTTGTCGAATCCGGTTCCGATGGCGAGCATGCCCATGGGATTGTCGGGGCCGGGCGGAAAGTATTCCGGGAAGTCGAACTCGCCCTGCTTGCGGTGCTCTTCCTGAATGCTCTTCGGGACGAACCAGGCGGGGTCCCTGTACTTGCCGGTGATGCGGGTCGTGCCCAGGGGCGTTGGCCAGCCGGCCCGCGCGGTGCCGATCGGGAAGGTGACGACCATCGGGGGTTCGTTGGCCTTGGGGCGTGGGAAATAGTACAGTCGACGCTGCGGAATGTTGAGGACGATTCCCTGCCACGGCTTGGGCGGCAGGATGAACTCGGTGGGCACGACGATCCGGGTTCCCTCGCCGGGCAGCCAGATCGAAACACCGGGATTGGCAACAGCGATTTCCTCGTAGCCGAGGTCGAAATGACGGGCGATGTCGAGGAGGGTGTTGCGGGGGTCGGCGGTCACCACCTGGAGTTGACCGACGATGTTGCTGCCGTCGGTGGGCAGCAGGAAGGTCGCGCCCCGGGCGGGGAGCGACCCACATACGAGCAGCACAAGGATATGCAGACCGAAAACCAGTCGCAGCGCTGTCGGGGTCGTGGAAAATGTGCGTTTCATCGGCAGCTCATGGCAGTCCTCAAGCGGGGACTCGTCGCCTTGCTCGTCGCCATGCTCCTGGGGGCACCCGCGGTTTCCTGGGCAAGCGGACGACTGCCGTGGATCCTGGTGGATACCGAGGGGCTCACCCTCACGGTCTTTTCCGCTGAAAACCAGGTCCTCGCGCGCTTCCGGGATATCGCCATCGGCAGCGGCGGCGCAGCCAAAATCCATCGCCGCGGCGACGAAACCACGCCGCTCGGCATCTTCCACATCGCCTGGATCGATCGCCTCAGCCGCTTCGACACGTTTTACGGCTTCGATTATCCCTCCGAACGTGTCGCCCGCAGCGCCTATGCCGAGGGCATCATCGGCCGGGCGGAGCTGGATGCCATCGTCGAGGCCGTGCGGCAGCATCGCCTTCCTCCCCAGAACACGCCGCTTGGCGGTAACTTGGGCATCCACGGCGTCGGCCGCGGCGACCCCGCGATACACGAGGCGTTCAACTGGACCGACGGCTGCGTCGCGCTCACCAACCGGCAAATTCGGCAGCTTTCGCCGTGGATGCATATCGGCACCCAGGTCGTCATTCGCTGAGTCGAGCTGTGCACGAGCAGGCGCGCCATGACGTGCCATGCTCGCGCGGGGTCGGAGGACAGAAGATCGAAGTATCCCTGTCCTCCGGATCCGCAGGGGTTACTTCTGCATCGTCTTCTTGAACATGCGGTCGATTTTCTCGGACAGTTCGTCGACCTGGGATTTCGCCGCATCGGCCGTCGCCTTGGCTTCATTTGCGGTCGACTGGGCGCCCGCCGCAGCCGAATTCGCCTGGTCGGCCTTCTGCGAAGCCTGGGCGGCATCGGCCTTGGCGGAAGTGGCATTGGCGTCGGCCGTCTTGGCCTTGCTCAATGCCTCGTCTGCTGTGGTCTGGGCCTTGGTCACAGTGTCGGTCGAGGCGCAGCCGCCCAGCAAGGCAACGACAAAGGCCGAGGCACCGAGGATGGAAATTGCTTTGTACGAGCGTGTCTGTTTCATTTTTTACTCCGAAGTTAAGTTCCTGGAAAACGCCGCAGGACGTGAACGCGGCCAACCTCCTACATCAGCGGCCCACCAGGATGGCTGGGCCGTTCATTGCGCTGACAAACAACAAAAAAGCAGTATATCTACAAAGACATATCGCTTTCTCTTAACCTAGACAAGTTCGACCCCGACGTGAAGAATTCCGGATGGGCCGACTGGAATTAAACCATAGGCCTACCTGAATTTGTCGTTCCGGAAATGGTCGGCCCAATGGAAGTGGACCGGATCCGTTTAGAGAGCTTCGTCCCAAAGCCACAGAGCGCAATACATCAAGCATGATCAACAGCTTGAACGCGCTTCGCGGCGGGTTCATGGAATGATCACAAGGCCGCAACACGCGCCGGGAACAATGTAGACGCGGCACGCCATGCCGCTCCTTTCAAAGATCATTACGGGAGATCCACCCAATGAAGTATTCCAAGCTCTTGCTGACCCTGGTCGCCGCCTTTGCCGCCCAGGCCAACGCCGGTTCCGTCATCGACGGCCCGATGTCGTTCAACCCCATTTCCGGCTCCGCCTACGGCATGGAAGCCGACCCCAGTGTCCCGACCGCACCGTGGGTCGTTCCTGAAGGCTACGTCCAGACCATCGTCTCCGACGAAACCGACCTCAACATCTATGTCGCCAACGACTGGAACGACATGAACACCGTCAACGAAACCGGCAAGCACGCCGGCCGTTACCTCTACCGCACCCACGAAGTCCGCGGCGGTGCCATCGGTGACGACCGCAACTCGCTGCGCGTCGACGGTGGCAGCGGTGGTTCCGTGTCCGTCGTCGACCTGAAGTCCGGCGTCGCCAGGGAAGTCGTCGGCCGCACCGACTGGGAAGCGCTCGACGGCATCGTCTGGACCCCGTGGCAGACCGTTCTGTTCGCCGAAGAGGCAGGCACCGCAGCCCGTCCCGACCCGGATGCGCCCAACGCCACAGCCGGTCTGCTGTATGAGCTCAAGCTGGACAAGCATGACCCGACCAAGGCCGAAAGCGTGACCGTGCGTCCCTTGCTGGGCGCACTGGCCCACGAAGGCATCGAGACCGATGCCGCCGGCAACGTCTACGTCATCGACGAAGACCGCCGCGGCTCGATTTACAAGTTCGTGCCGACCAGCTACGGCGACCTCTCCAGCGGCCAGCTGTATGCGCTGAAGGTCAAGGATGGCGCCAAGACCGGCGCCGCCGAATGGGTCGCGCTCGACATGGCGCAGGCCCAGATCCGGGCCAACGTCGCGGCGCGTGCCGTCGGCGCGACCGAGTACTGCCGCCCCGAGGACCTCGAGCGTCTCGGCAGCACCCTATACGTCGCGCTGACCTGCGAGGACGTCGACAATCCCGCCAACACCAGCGGCCGCGGCGCCGTGATGGCGGTCGAACTGGGCGACAAGCCGGTCGTCAGCTACGTCGTCGCTGCCGGCAAGAATGCGCCGATCGAAGACCGAACCAACCAGGTGACCGGCTTCAAGGGCGCCGACAACCTGGCCAGCGGGCCCGACGGCAAGCTGTGGATCGTCGAAGACAACGCCTACAGCGACATCTGGGTGTACGACCCGCGCTCGAAGGACGCCAATGGCGACGGCTACCGCGACGGCGTGCATCTGTTCGCCTCGCTGAAGGAGAACACGGCCGAGGGTTCCGGCATCTACTTCGGCAAGGATCCGCACACCCTGTTCGTCAACGTGCAGCACTCCGCCACCGGCAACGACAAGACGATGGCGATCACCAAGCGCCGCAAGTAAGCCTTCCCGGCCGACCCTGAACCCCCGCCCCGCAAGGGCGGGGGTTTTTCATTGCGCGGAAAATCCCCGGTTGCCTGTGGCACACCGTTTGCTAGTCTGTTGAGTAGTGAAGTGGAGGGGCGATGTCTTGGACATCCAGACACTAGAAAAGACGAAGCAGCAGTGGCAATCTGCCGCTGACCAGATGCCTCAGTTGATCTGCCTGCTCGACGGCGAGGGGCGGTTGCTCCACGTCAACCGGACCATCGAATGGTGGCGGCTCGGCAGCGTCGGCAGCGTCAGGGGGCGCTTCCTGCACGACATCCTGCACCCCGGCTGCACCGATCCCGAGTGCTATTTCACGGCGCTGTGGCAGGAGATGGCGAGCGCCTGGCAGCAGGGACGCCGCGTCGAGCTGGACGCATTCGACCCGACGCTGAACCGCCACTTGTGCATCCGGTCCCAGCCGCTCGTCGGGCCCGGGCGCGGCCAGACGCGCGGCGCAGCGGACCTGCATACCGTCATGATCGTCGACGACATCAGCGATCTCAAGCAGACCGAGGCGGGGGTCCAGCGGCGCCACGACGAACTGGCGCGCCAGGTGGCGCACGAGGCGCAGCAGCGCGCGCTCAGCGAGGAAATGCAGGCGCGGCTGCTGACCATTCTCGAGCGGACCACCGACTTCGTCGCCATGGCCGATACCTCGGGATCCCTCCTGTACCTCAATCCGGCAGGGCGGGCGATGCTCGGACTTGGTGCAGCGGACGACATCGCCGACCGGAAACTGTGCGAGAACGCCGACCCGGATGTCCGGCAAGTCCTCCGGGATGTCGCCATCCCGACAGCGGTCGAACATGGCGTGTGGTCCGGCGAATCGACGATGCGCGACAGCACAGGCCAGGAGATCAACGCCTCCCAGGTCATCATCGCGCATCGCGGGGCGGACGGGCAGATCGACTGCATCTCCACCATCCTGCGGGACATCAACGAACGGGTCAGGACCGAGCGTGCCCTGCGCGAGTCCTGTGAGGAATTGCGGCAGCTTTCCGGCATGCTGGTGTCGATCCAGGAAGACGAGCGGCGCCGGATCGCGCTCGACCTGCACGACGGGCTGGGGCAGTCGCTCAGCCTGATCAAGCTCGCCGTCGAGAACACGGCAGATCTGGTCGTCGACCAGCAATACGACGCCGTGCTCGGCGCCCTGCAGCAGATCGTTCCCCGTCTCAAGGCGGCACTCGCCGATGTGCGGCGCGTGTCGACCGAATTGCGGCCCTCGATCCTCGACGACCTGGGCATGCTGCCGACGCTGAACTGGTTTTTCCGCGAGTTCGAAGCCGTGTGCGGCCGGATGGCGATCGAGAAGGACCTCTGCATCAGCGAGGAGGACGTGCCGCCTGCCTTGAGGATCACCCTCTATCGCGTGCTGCAGGAGGCGACCAGCAATATCGTCAAGCATGCCGCTGCCACGCGGATGCGGGTCAGCCTCCAGCGCGACGCCGAGGCGCTGCATCTGACGATCGAGGACAACGGACGCGGTTTCGAACCGCTGAGCGTGTGCGCGCAGTGCGACGGATGCGGTACGGCCGTATGCCGCGGCATCGGGCTGGTCAGCATGAAGGAGCGGGTGACGCTTTCGGGCGGGCACTACCGGCTCGAATCCAGCCTGGGGGCGGGCACCCGGATCCATGCCTGGTGGCCGCTCGGGTAAAGCCGCTGCAGCGGCCACCAGGCCTGAGGCATGGCCCGCGTGGCAGGAAAACGGCTCGCAGATCCTGAAGTGCCCTACAGTGTCCGCTGTAACGAACAATACATTGCGAACCCTAGGATGAATTGCTGGCTGGCAGATTAGACTCAGCCCAAGGCTGTCTTCGCGTAATGATCCTCGCCCAGTTCAGTGGGGCTTGTGGTCTGCAGCATCGATGCTAGACATTAAACTGAATTGTGATCGCCCTGTCCTCCGGGCCGGGCCAGCAGGTCGGTAAAAGGGAAGGTGTACATCATGGTGGCTGGAAAGCAGTCGGTTTATATCGTCGAAGACCAGAACCTGGTGAGGGCCGGGCTGAGGGCCCTGCTGGCACAGGAAGCCGACCTCGAGATCATCGGCGAAGCCAACAACGGTCGCGACGCCATCCATGCCATCGGCACGCTCTTGCCCGACCTGGTGCTGATGGACCTCACCATGCCGGGCATGAACGGCATCGAGGCCATGCACGCCATCAAGCGGCGCAATCCAGAAACCCGCATGCTCGTTCTCACCATCCACAGGACCGACGAGTACATCCATGAAAGCCTGCGTGCTGGCGCCGACGGCTACATCCTCAAGGATGGGACCCATGACGAACTGCTGCTGGCGATTCGCAGGGTGCTCGACGGCAAGACCTATCTGAGCCCGGACGTTTCTGACAAGGTCATTCACGGCTTTCTGGGCACCGGCAAGACGGCCGCCTCCAACGGGGGCTGGGATTCGCTGACGCTGCGCGAGCGCGAGGTGCTGAAACTCATCGCAGAGGGCCATCCGAACAAGTACATCGCCAAATACCTCTGCCTCAGCATCAAGACCGTCGAGACGCACCGCTCCAATCTGATGAAAAAACTCAACCTGCACAATGCGTCGATGCTGACCAGCTACGCCATCGGCAAGGGACTGGTAGGCGTCTGACCCTTCTGGTTCTGGTCCGGCCGCTTCAGCGCGGCCTGATGCGCTCGGCGCGGACGTTGCCCGCTGCATCAAGTCTGCCGCGCACCTGAACCGCGTCACAGGCTCCAGTAGGCATACAGCGTCGTTCCGCACCCGGCATGGTGCGATGCCCTGAATGTCCCGCCCGACAGGGTCGCCAGTTCCTCCATGCGGGCGAGTCCATGGCGCAGCTGCGGGTCGATGTTGGACAGTGGAATCGCCGTGCTGTCGCGCGCCTCGGGAGGGGCGTCGTCAATCATCAGGCTGAGGGTCTTGCCGTCGCGCCATAGGGCGAGCGTGATCCGGTCCGCAAGCGGGTGCTGTGCCATGTCGTCGAGCACCGACGTGACGATGCGGTAAAGGATGATCTTCAATTGCGAGGGAATGTCCTTTTCCCTCAGCGTGATCTGCTGCTCGACCCTGACGGGCGGATGCCGCTGCTCGAACGCGCGGCACAGGAGCTGCAGCGTGAGCAGCAGACCGAAGTCGTCGATGCTCGAGGGCCGCAACTCGCAGGCGATCGAACGCACGTCGCGAATCGCGCCCTGCAATGCGGGGATGATCGCGTCGACCGCGCGCCGGTTCGGGCTGCCTTTCTTGTCATGGGCCTTGATGGTCTCGACGTGCAGCTTGATGCCGCTCAGGGTCTGGGCAAGCCCTTCGTGCAGGTCGAGGGCGATCTTCTTCTTGTACGTTTCCTCGTTTCTCAGCATGTGGGCGGACAGCGCTTCGAGGGTACTCGATCGCTCGCGTATGGTGTTCTGCTGGCGGTCGATGATATGGCCTGCGCGCCACACGATCAGCACCACGACCGCATACATCGTCGACAGGATGAGGAGGGCGCCGAGGATGGTGATGAATTCGGTGCGCTCGGTCTGCTGGGCCAGGTGATCGACATCGGTGTAGATCTCGAACACGCCATGGACCGGCCCATCCGGGCCGTCTCGCACCGGCAGGTAGGTCTGCATCAGGTTTTCATCTTCGGTACCGCCGTCGAAATAATTGAAGCCGTCCCGGTAGATCAGGTTGCTGGACACGTTGCCGCGGATTGCGGCCTTGAATCCCTCATTGCCGCCCTGATCCCTGCCCACCTGGATTTCCCGGTTCGAGAAAACGACCGTGCCCTGGCGGTTGAACAGATTGACCCTGACCACCGTCTTGTCGACCAGCAGAGTCCTGACCGTGCGCGACAGTTCGGGGGGAAGTGGATGGCGGGCGAGACTTTCCGGGCGCAGGTCCTCGGTGGCACGCAGATGGTCGAGCAGCAGGGGACTCAGGGAGGTCAGCGCGGTCTGCGCCAGGGCCAGGTTGCTCCGCTCGGCAATATGGGAAATGCCATCGATGGCGACCTGGCGGTAGAACCAGACCAGCACGACCAGGGTGGCGAGGAAGGCGACGAGACTCGCCACCGAAAAGTAGCGCAATAGCCTGAACATTTGGGTGACCCTTTCCAGGATGCAGCCCTCTCAAGTTAGCCAAACCCGCAGCGAAACGCGAGTTCGCTGCAGAACACCCGGATGGATGCAGTCATCGGAAATCCGTGGCGGCTCGAAAGACGGGGCGTGCGGAGAAATCGAGGCAGGACAAGGCTTGCAGCCCGTCCGACTGCAACCGACCGTGCGCTGACCATGGGCTCACGTCCGGTGAAAACAGGCAGGGCAGCTACAGGCTTGCCAGCCTCGCAAATACAATAAAGCCCGGAAGAAAACCCGGATGCCTGATCGACGCCGAAGCCCTTCGCCCTACAGTAAACACCCTTGATCCAAATACAGGATCGTCGGGAGCGCAATCGCGCTTTCCCCTCTCTAGACTCAGGCCTACCACCCCTTGACGATTGCTGAACGCCTCTCGGACGCGCAGCTTCAGGAGTCGGGGGCACAGTCAGGAGGAAGCACCATGAGTAGCCAAGACATCGACGACGCCTCTGCCACGGCTCCCGCCAGCACTGGCAGGCGGACTTTCCTGAAGGGGTCAGTCGTGGCTGCGGCTGCGCCGGCGATCCTGACCTCCCGCAAGAGCAGCGCGCAAACCGCGGGCTTTCCGGCGAGCCCGCCGGTGCAGGCCTGGGCCGAGGAACTGCCGCCACAGATCACGCCGATCCAGCCGGTTACAGCCCTCGACCCCGCACCCACGGCGGGGGCGAACCTCGCCCGCGGCGAATGCGGGCGGGCCGATCACCAGCGTTTCGCCGAGTTGGGCGGGAACCCGACCTACTACGTGCTGCGGGCGCGCGAGAATCCCGCCTGGGTGTTCAATCCGGCGTATCCGCCCCAGCCTGTCTGGGGCTGGTCGGGGACGCCGGCGACCTCGACCAGCAGCGGGCCGACAAAAGGCAAGGGCGGCGGCGGCAAGGGCGGCCCCAAGGGCGCTCCGCCACCCGCATCGGACGTGACCGCGCCGGGCCCGACCTTCTTCGCGCGCTACGGCCAGCCGGTCATCGTGCGCATCGTCAACGAACTGCCGCAGAACCATGTCGGCTTCGGCTCGCCCGAGATCAGCACCCACCTGCACAACGCCCACAACCCGTCCGAGAGCGACGGGTTTCCCGGCGACTACTTCAGCGCCTCGAAGGCGGGGCCGACGCTCACCATGCCAGGCGGCTGGCGCGACCACTTCTGGCCCAACGTCTACGCCGGTCTCGACGAGTTCGGGGGAATCGGAGACCCGCGCGAGGCCTTGGGTACCTGCTGGTACCACGACCACACGCTGGATTTCACCGCGCCCAACGTGCTGAAGGGCCTGGTCGGCTTCTATCTGCTGTTCGACAACCTCGATTCGGGCAACGAGCGCGACCCCAACCCGGCCGCGCTGCGGCTACCGAGCCATCCCTACGATTACCCGCTGGTGTTCGGCGACAAGCGTTTCGACGCGAACGGCATGCTGTTCTATGACCAGTTCGATCCCGACGGCGTCCTCGGAGACCAGGTCTGCGTGAACGGCAAGATCCAGCCGGTGCTGCGCGTCGCACGCCGCAAGTACCGCCTGCGCCTGCTCAACGGCGGGCCGTCGCGCTTCTATGCGCTGTCGCTGGCTGACCGGAATTTTCTCCTGCGCCCGTTCACCTATATCGCCAACGACGGCAACCTGCTGCCCGCCCCGATCGCGAACATGACGACGATCGATCTCGCACCTGCCGAGCGTGCCGACATCGTGGTGGACTTTTCGAGCTACCCGATCGGCACCGAACTCTATTTCGTCAATCGGCGGCTGCAGACCGAAACGCGCCGCTACGATGGTCTGACCGGTACCGGCACGCAGGTGCTGAAAATCGTCGTCGATCGCAATCCGCCCGAGCAGGATCTGAGTCGGGTGCCGGCGACGCTGCGCGCGATGCGCCCGCTGAGTGCCGAGGAGATCGCCGCGGCGCCGGTCCGCCAATGGAATTTCGACCGCAGCAACGGGCAATGGACGGTCAACGGCGAGCTGTTCGACGTGTCAAGGGCACGCGCCACGCTCAGACGCGGCGATGCCGAGGTCTGGGAGTTCGTGAACAACGACGACGGCTGGGTCCATCCCATCCACATGCACTTCGAGGAAGGCCGGCTGCTCAGCAAGCGGGTGCAGGGCGTCGACGTCCCGATTCCGCTCTACGAGCGGGGACGCAAGGACGTCTACCACCTGCCGCGGGGGCCGAACACGGTCCTGCGGGTATTCGTGCGCTTCCGCGATTTCGAGGGCAAGTATGTCATGCACTGCCACAACCTGATCCACGAAGACCACGCGATGATGGTCCGCTTCGACATCAGGCCCTGAGCCGCGCGCCATTCGGTTCGACACGCAGGAGACGAGGACATGAAAACAGACGACATGGACACGGCACGGCACGACCGCAGGGTCGTTCTGGCGGGCTTCGGCGCCGCCGCGTTCGGCCTGCTTGGGTGGCAGGGTACAGTGCTCAAGCCGAGGCCTGCGCAGGCCGCCGGGCGCATACCCGGGCGCCTTCCCAACCCGACCGTCATCACGCACGAGGGCAGGGCGCTCAGGTTCTACGACGACCTCGTGCGCGACAAGGTGGTCGCGATCAACATGACCTACGCCCAGTGCACCGCGAGCTGCCCGGCCACGATGGGCAACCTGCTGCAGGTGCAGAAGCTCCTGGGCGGGCGCATCGGGCGCGATGTCTTCATGTACTCGATCACGCTGTTCCCCGAAGTCGACACGCCGCAGGTGCTCAAGGCCTACGCGGAGAAATTCGACGTCGGGCCGGGCTGGCTGTTCCTGACCGGCGCACCCGACGACATCGAGTCGCTGCGGCGCGGACTCGGCTTCTGGGATCCGAATCCGGTGGTGGACGAAAACCGCACCCAGCACGCAAACATGATCCGCATAGGCAACGGCGCCTACGACCGCTGGGCGATGTCGCCCGGGCTGGTCAGTCCCGAGCAGATCCTCGCGGTCATCAACCACGTCGACCCCACCGTCGTGCACACCGCACACCCGCCTTCGGCCCCCGCCGCACCGCAGCCGGGCAGGGGAAGCGCCCCGACCTAGCGACGCGCCGCGTCCCGGAACACCGCCTCACCGCAACACGTATTGCCCCCCCGCGCAGGCGATCACGCCTGCCCGGATCAGGCCTCACCTTTCAGGAGAAGCATCATGGCTTTCTACGACTTCAACGTGAATCTGAACGACCTCAAGAAGATCCTCGAGCAGATCAGGATCGCCGAGGCGCACGCGGCGTTCGCCCACGACGCCACCGCCCCGCAGGTCGCCCTCGTTGACCTGGTGAGCCATGCGCTGGCGCCCGAAGGCCTGCGCACGGTCAGCGGCATCTACAACAACCTGCTTCCCGGCCAGGAGCTGACCGGGGCCGCCGACAACGTGATGCCGCGCCTGCTGCAGCCGGTCTACAACCCCGCCGAGATCCAGCCGGCAGGCTTCTTCGGACCGGGATCGCCCGCCGGGACGACGACGACGTCCTACGAGCAGACCGCCGGCGCCGTCTTCGATTCGCAGCCGCGCATCATCAGCAACCTGATCGTCGACCAGACCTCGAACAACCCGGCCGCGCTCGTGACGGCGCTGATCGTCGCCGGCTCGGCCGATCCCTACGGCGATGCCGCGCGCATCGCCGAAATGCGGCAGGCGCTGGCAGACGCGCCGGCTCAGGCCGCGGCGGCGCAGGCCGCGGAAGACGCGGCGCTGGCGGCCGCGGTGGTTTCCGCCGAGGCGGCTGCCGCCGCAGCGGCCACGGCGAGCGCACTGCAGGCGACTGCTGATGCCGATGCCCAGGCGGCGGCCGACGCCCAGGCTGCCGCCGCTACGGCGAACCAGGCCGTGGCCGATGCGCTCGCCGCGCTCACGGCGCTGCAAGGGCAGGGCGATCCGGCGGCCCTGGCTGCCGCGCAGCTGGCCTACGACGCGGCGGTGGCCGCGTCAAACGCGGCCGACGCGCTGGCCGCCGCGACCGCCGCGACGGCGGCCGCGTCGGCCGCGGCCGCCGTGACTGCCCAGGCCGCTGCCGACGCGGCACAGGCCCAGTCCGCTGCAGACCTCGCGGCCCTGTATGCCGCGATGACGCCGCTGACTG
>JAJXTQ010000306.1 GCA_021783685.1 Pseudomonadota bacterium
GGACCAGTTGCCGCAGAGCTACAGCGACACCGCAGCCCTCACCGAAAAACTGGCCAAGGCTGCGCTGCACGAGCGCGATCTGCACATCGACCCCGTCCAGATGGCCGAAACCGCGAGCTTTCTCTCGGACACGCGCTACCTGATCGGCGTGATTGCGGCGCCGGCCGGCAGCGCGCTGTTCCGTTGGCAGGAAGAGGACGGCGAGCGCGAAACGGCGTTGCGGGAATGGCGCACCCAAGGCGGCGAAGCCTTGCGGCCGCTTTTGCCCGGCTGCGCCAGCGAACTCCTGCTGCCGCAGTCCTACCACGCCGGCTGCCGCGAATCCGACCACCTCTCGCGCCCTTACTCCCTGCGCGCATCGGTCGCTTTCCTATGCACCACGCTGAACCTGACGCCGACAGCACTCAGAACCGTGATCGCGCCCTACCATGACCGGCAGCTGGAGGAATACCGCATCGGCTTCCAGCTCAAGGCCTCCGGCGAAATGGTCCATGGCGCGGTTTGGCCGCTGCTCGACGGCGAGGACGAGAGCAGCGAGATCGCCGCCCAGATCGAGGCGGTGCTGCGCGAAATCGGCGTCGCCGACGTCGCCGTCCTCGACCACCGTCTGCCGCTCGAATACTGCGACGACTGCGGCGCCCCGCTCTACCCCAATCCGGAAGGAGAGTCGGTGCATGCCGAAATGCCCGAGGAGCAGGAGACCTCGGTGTCGCGGCACCTGCACTGAAGCCGCACCCGGCCATGGCGGAGAGTCCTTCACCAGCACCGGCCGAAGCATTGAAGATGGCCGTCGCGGCTCACGCCCGGGGCGACCTGGCCGAGGCAGAGCGGGGCTACCGCCGGCTCTTGTCTGCCGCGCCCGACCACCCAGAGACGCTGCATCTGCTCGGCCTCCTGCTGCATCAGAGCGGCCGCAGCGACGACGCCATCGGCCTGCTCGGGCGGGCGACGGAACTCCGGCCAGAGAGGGCCGACTGGTACAACGATCTGGGCAACATTCTCTTCCAGCACGGCGCGCTGGAGGAAGCGACGGCGGCATTCCTGCGCGCCATCGAGCTGCAGCGCAATGACGCCAGCCTCTGGAACAATCTCGGCGCCGTCCTGGAAGCTAGGGCGCAGTACGACGAAGCGGGCCATTCCTACCGGCGGGCGATCGCGATCGATCCGCATTTCGCCGCCGCCCTCGACAATCTCGGCCGGCTGCTCTCCGCCCGCGGCGAACCCAACGAAGCCGCCGAATACCTTTGCCGGGCCTACGTCGAGGGCCCGGTCGAGGGCAAACCGAAAAAGATGCTGGGCATCGCCTACTACACCCTGGGCATGATCGATCAGGCGGCGACGGTCTATCGGCGATGGCTGGCCGAGGAACCCGGCAACCCGATCGCCCGGCATATGCTCGCCGCCTGCTCCGGCCAGAACGTCCCGCCCCGTGCCGCCGACGCCTATGTCGAGCAGGCTTTCGACGAGTTCGCCGATCGCTTCGACGAACAGCTGGCGGGCCTGTCCTACCACGTGCCGACCTTGCTGGCCCAGACCCTGTCCGACCTGCTGCCGCCCGGAGGCAGGTTCGCGATCCTGGATGCCGGCTGCGGCACCGGCCTGTGCGGCCCGGAACTCGTCCCTCACGCGAGCCGTCTGACCGGAGTGGACCTGTCGTCCAAGATGCTGGCGCTGGCCGAGCGCAGAGGCATTTATGACGAGTTGGTGAAAGCGGAACTCGGAACCTACCTCGCCAACCACGCCGGCGCCTTCGAGTTGATCGTGATCGCCGACACGCTGATCTATTTCGGCGCCCTGGACCCGGTGTTCGCAGCCGCCCACGGCAGCCTGCGGGCGGCCGGATGGCTGCTGTTCACGGTCGAGGAGCCGCCGGCTTCGACGGGAGAATCCGGCTACGGCATCAAACCCAGCGGCCGTTACGGTCACGGCAAGATCTATCTCGAAGCGGCGCTGGCAGCCGGCGGCTTCGAGGTCCGCAGCATTGCACCGACGTTGATCAGGATCGAGCTGGGGGCGAAGGTGCGCGGCTACCTGGTGGTCGCCGCCAGGACCGACGCTGATCAGCGCAGCCGGTAGTCCCGAGCGTCGATCTCCGGCGCGCGGCCCGAGACCAGATCGGCGACGAGCCGCCCGGAGCCGCAGGCCATGGTCCAACCGAGCGTGCCGTGGCCGGTATCGACGAACAGATTGCGGTAACGGGTGGCACCGATCAACGGCACGTTGCTCGGCGTCGCCGGGCGCAGGCCGGCCCAGAACTCCACCTCGTGACGCCTTCCGGCGTGCGGGAACAGCGTCAGGGTGCGGGTCAGCAATGCCTGGCAGCGCGCCTCGTTCAAGCCGGTATCGTAGCCGGCGAACTCCGCCGTGCCGGCGATGCGCAAGCGCTGGCCCAGGCGCGAGAACACCAGTTTGTGCTGGTCGTCGGTGAGGCTGACGAAGGGCGCCACGCTGTCGGCATCGAGCGGGATGGTCGCGGAATAACCCTTGGCCGGATACACCGGCAGGCTGAGCCCCAACGGCCGCAACAACAGCGGCGTGTAACTGCCCAGGCAGGCGACGTAGGCATCGGCCTTGAGCGTCTCACCGCCGGCCAATCGAATCCCGGAGACGCGATCGTTCGCGACCAGCAATGACGCGATCCCCAGTCCGTAGCGGAATTCGACGCCGCGCCCGGCGCAGCGCTCGGCCAGTTCCTGGGTGAATTTGCAGGCGTCGCCCGACTCGTCGCTGGCGGTGAACGTGCCGCCGACCAGCCCGACCCTGCTCTGGGCCAAGGCCGGTTCGATCTCGAGGCACTCGGCGACGCTCTTGACCACCCGCTCGCAGCCGTATTCGCGCATCAGCGCCGCCTGGGGAATGGCGTGGGCGAACTCCGCCGCGTCGGAATAGATGTGCAGGATGCCGCGCTGCTGCGCTTCATAGGCGATGCCGGTGTCCTGCCTCAGCGCCTGCAAGGCGGCGCGGCTGTAGAGCGCCAAGCGCAAAATGGCGACGATGTTGGCGTGCATGCGCGCCGCCGTGCATTGGCGCAGAAAGGACAGACCCCACGCCCATTGCCGGGAATCGGCGCGCAGGCGCCAGAGCAGCGGCGCATTCTCGCGACCCAGCCATTTCAGTATTTTCAGCGGCGCGCTCGGACCGGCCCAGGGCTCGGCGTGGCTGACCGAAATTTGGCCGCCATTGGCAAAACTGGTCTCCTGCGCCGCGGCCGGCTGGCGGTCTAGCACCACCACCTCGTGGCCGGCCTCGGCCAGATACCACGCGGCGGTGACGCCGACCACCCCGGCGCCGAGCACGGCGACGCGCATCAGGCGGTCCCAGTGCAGCCGGCGGGAAAAATGAACTTAACGC
>JAJXTQ010000307.1 GCA_021783685.1 Pseudomonadota bacterium
CGCCGACATCTCGGCGCTGCCCATCCATGTCCGGGCGCGCCACGGCATCGGCTACCTCCCGCAGGAGGCCTCGGTGTTCCGCCGCCTGACGGTCGCGGACAACCTCCTGGCCGTACTGGAGTTGCGGCCGGGGCTTTCGGGCGCCGATCGCCAGCAGCGTTGCCGCGCCCTGCTGGAAGAGTTTCACATCGCGCACCTCAGCGAGTCGCGCGGCATGAGCCTGTCGGGCGGCGAACGGCGGCGTCTCGAAATTGCCCGTGCGCTGGCCGCCGAGCCCCGATTCATTCTGCTGGATGAGCCCTTCGCCGGCGTCGATCCGATTTCGGTGGTCGACATCCAGCGCATCGTGGCCCATCTGCGGGAACGGCAGATCGGCGTGCTGATCACCGACCACAACGTGCGCGAAACGCTGCACATCTGCCAACGCGCCTATATCCTGAGCGAGGGGACCGTCATCGCCCAAGGTGAGCCCGAGCGAATTCTGGCCGATAGGACCGTCAGAGAGGTTTATCTGGGCCAGGCTTTCCGGCTCTGACCCGAGCGCATGCCACAAGACCTTCGAGCGAGTAGAATCGAGCCATGACTGCCGCCATCCCCCCCTCGTGTCCATGAAACAGTCCCTGCACCTCAAGCTGGGTCAACGTCTGGCGATGACGCCGCAACTGCAACAGGCCATCCGCCTGCTGCAACTTTCATCCCTCGAACTGCAGCAGGAAATCCAGACGGTCCTCGACACCAACCTCATGATCGAGAACGGGCCGGGCGAGAACGATGACGAGGCCGCGGCCGACTACCCGGAAGGCGAATCCGAAGCGGCCGCGCCGGAGTCGACGACCG
Source organism: Pseudomonadota bacterium (assembly GCA_021783685.1). Next base: position 838 of record JAJXTQ010000307.1, read on the forward strand.
AACCTGCGACTGAACTCGATGGCGGCGAGGATTTCGATACGGCGTGGGAAGACCCCTGGTCCCAGGGGGACGACACCGGCGGCGGAAGCGCAGAAGCTTGGGATTTCAATCAGACGCCCAGCCAGGATGGCGGCGAGTTGCGGGATCACCTGCTCTGGCAGATGCGCCTCGGTCACTTCAGCGAGAGCGACGAAGCCATCGCCCTGGCCATCATCGACGCCATCAATGAAGATGGCTACCTCACCGAATCCCTCGAAAACCTCGTCGTCGAAGTCGGGCCCGAACTGGCGACCGAGCCCGAGGAAATCCTCGCCGTGCTCAAGCGCGTGCAGGGTTTCGACCCGATCGGCATCGGTGCCCGCGATCTGCGCGAAGCCCTGCTGCTGCAACTGCGCGCCCTGGCGCCCTCGGAGGCGCACGCTGCCGCGATGGAGCTGGTGGAACATCACCTCGATCTCCTGGCGAGCCGCGATTTCGCGACCCTGCAGCGCCGGCTCAAGATCACCGAGGAAGGACTCTGCGCTGCCATCGAACTGATCCAGCGCCTGAACCCCCGCCCGGGAGCGCAGATCTCGCAGAAGACGGCAAGCTACGTGGTGCCGGACGTGATCGTTCGCCGGGTGGGCAAGAGCTGGCGGGTCGACCTCAATAGTGAAACCACACCCCGGCTGCGCATCAACCGGATGTACGCCGGACTCATCAAGCGCGCCGACAACAGCCGTGACAATGAAACCATGCGGCAGCATCTCCAGGAAGCACGATGGTTTCTCAAGAGCCTGCAGAGCCGCAACGAAACGCTGCTGAAGGTCGCCACCAGCATCGTCGAACGGCAACAGGGCTTTTTCGACCATGGCGAGGAAGCCATGCAACCCATGGTGCTGCGCGAGATCGCCGAAGCCGTCAGCATGCACGAGAGCACGATTTCGCGGGTGACCAATCAAAAGTACATGCATACGCCGCGCGGCATCTTCGAGTTCAAGTATTTCTTTTCGAGCCATGTGGCCACCGTGGATGGCGGCGAATGCTCGGCAACCGCCATCCAGGCCATGATTCGCAAGCTGATCGCGGCGGAAAACCCGCGCAAGCCGCTGAGCGACAGCAAGTTGACCGAGATGTTGCTGGCGGGCGGCATCAACGTGGCGCGCCGCACCGTGGCCAAATACCGAGAGTTCATGTCCATTCCGCCCTCGAACGAGCGCAAGCGTCTCGTTTGAGCATTTCATCCCGATAACGTTTGCGACGACAGGGGACTCCGATGAAGATTGATGTCACCGGCCAGAACATCGAAATCACCGCCGCCATCCGGCAGTATGCCGCCGAGAAGCTCGGACGCATCCAGCGCCACCTGGACCAGTCCCTCGACGCCCACATGGTGTTGCGCGTCGAAAAGGAACGGCATCACGCCGAAGCCAAGATTCCCGTGAACGGCGGGGCCCTGTTCGCAGACGCCACCAGCGAAGACATGTATGCGGCCATCGACGCGCTGGCCGACAAGCTCGACCGCCAGGCGCTCCGTTACAAAGACAAGCACACGGACCACCATCCCCGTGAATCGCTCAAGACCGGATTTTCGGAAACCTGACCCTCGGGCCCATGCGCCCGATCGTCATCCAGACGAGAAGCCCGGCCGTTCACCCGGCGACATGCGCGCGGTGAACGGCCCGTGAGGCTGCTGATCCTCAGCGGCCTGTCCGGCGCCGGCAAGAGTGTCGCGTTGCACATGCTGGAGGATCTCGGGCTCTACTGCGTCGACAATCTGCCGTTGTCGTTGCTGGAGCCCTTGGTCGAGGAGTTTTCCCGCCACGGCGACTTTTCCGTACAAGGCGTCGCGGTCGGCATCGACGCCCGCTCGCACGCCTCGGAATTGACCACCTTCGCGGAGTGCCTGGCCCGCCTGCGCCACAAGGGCGTGCGGGTGGAAACGCTCTTCGTTCAGGCCGAGGCCGACACGCTGCTCAAACGCTATAGCGAAACGAGGCGGCGCCATCCGCTCAGCAGCACCCAGACCGGGCTGATCGAGGCGATCGAGGAGGAGCGGCGGATCCTCAATCCGATCGCGGAACAGGCGGATCTGGTGCTCGACACCACCCGGACCAACATCCATCAGCTGCGTGATCTGATCCGCCAGCGCGTGCACGGGCGTGACGGCCTGCTTTCCCTGATGATCCAGTCGTTTGCCTTCAAGAACGGGGTCCCGACGGATGCCGATTTCGTGTTCGACATCCGCTGCCTGCCGAATCCCCACTGGCAGCCCGGCCTGCGTCCGCTGACGGGTCTGGACGCCGAGGTGGCGGCCTACCTGGAAAGCGAACCCCTGACGCTGGCCCTGTTCGACGACATTCGCGGCTTCCTGGAACGCTGGCTGCCGCGTTTCGAAGCCGAGAACCGCAGCTACCTCACCGTGGCCATCGGTTGCACGGGCGGACAACATCGCTCGGTCTACATGGCCGAACGCCTCCGCGCCTCCCTCGGCCGGACCTATCCCAATGTGCTGGTGCGTCACTCCGGGCTG
>JAJXTQ010000308.1 GCA_021783685.1 Pseudomonadota bacterium
GCTGATGGGCGTTGACCAGATCGGTCAGGCCCTTGGTGAAGGACTGGTTGCGGTAGTCGGCCAGGACCGGGTCTTCCATCAGGTAGCAGCGGTCGGCGCCATAGCGGAAGGCCTCGGCGCAGAAGCGCCGCGTGTCCTCGCCCGGCGCGCCCATCACGACCCCGGACAGGGGCACGCCAAGTTTGTCGGCGAGCTTGCGGCCTTCGCCCATCAGCTCCCAGGACACCGTATGCGCATGGCCGCGCTCGTGCTCGACGAATACCCAGACGCCCTGATAGGCGGCCAGACGCGGGTCCAGCTCGACCTTGCGGCCGGCCGGGCGCTTGGCGGGGGTGTTGCTTTCACTCATGGCGAATCTCCTAGCGGGCGCTCTGGCCGATGGCGCTTTCCAGTTGCGGGTTCTGCGTCAGCAGCTTGGCGATGAGGGTCACGGCCAGATCCTTGGGGGTGTTGCTCTCGCAGGTGATCATTTCCGCCTTGGCCGTCTTGGGCTTGGGCGCGAACACCTTGCTGACCACGGTGGGCGAGCCCTTGAGGCCGATCTTGGCGGGATCCTCGATGCCGGCCTGCTCGCGGTTCCACACCTTGAGCGGGTAGCGCGCGGCGCGGAAGATGCCGGCCTGACTGGCAAAGCGCATTTCGTTGGTGCCCTCGAGCATGGTGATCAGGCAGGGCAGGCGCGTCTGCAGCACCTGCACGCCGCCTTCGGCGCGGCGCTGGACCACGATGCGGCGCTGCGCCGGATCGACCTCGTCGACGGCGCTGACGTAGGTGAGCAGTTGCAGGTCGAGGCGCTTGGCGATGCCGGGGCCGACCTGGGCGGTGTCGCCGTCGATGGTCTGCTTGCCGCAGAACACCACGTCGACCGCCATGTTGCGGTCGATCTGGCCGATCGCGGCGGCGAGCGCGAAGCTGGTGGCCAGCGTGTCGGAGCCGGCGAAGGCGCGGTCGGTGACCAGGATGGCGTCGTCGGCGCCGAAGGAGATCGCCTTGCGCAGCGCGGCCTCGGCCTGCGGCGGTCCCATGCACAGGACCGTGACATGGGCGCCGTGCAGGTCCTTCAGACGCAGCGCTTCTTCCAGAGCGAACATGTCATAGGGGTTGACCACCGCCGGCACGCCCTGGCGCATGATGGTGTTGGTGACCGGATGGACGCGGATCTGCGAGCTGTCCGGGACCTGTTTGATACAGACGACGATGTGCATGGGCGATTCCTCAGGTCCGTTGCGAGGGGAGGCTGGCGCGCAGGCTGTCGAGGCTGACGCGCTGACCGTCGGCGTCCTGGAACACCTTGAATACCCTTTCCTGCGCCGCCGTGGAGTGGACGAAATCCTCGTAGGCCTGGATCATCAAGGCTCGGCAGGCCTCGCGCTGCGCCGCTTCCTCGAGGCCGGCGAGCTTCGCGCGCCCCAGGTACTGGCTGAAGCGCTTGAGGATGTGCAGGCGATGCACGTGCACCACCCCGGCCTCGTAGGGCACCTCGAAGAACTGCAGGAATTCCTCGGCATCCGAAAATTTCCCCAATTGGTCCAGCAGCTTGCTCATGGCGGGTTCTCTTCGTCGGGGTTCAGTGGGTGATACGGGCCCCGGCGCCGGGCAGGGCGTCGGTGCCGGTCAGTTCGGGACATTCCTGGACACAGGAATGGCACTCGGCTTCGGCCTCCGGCGCCGGCGGGGCGATGCCCAGTTGCGCTTCCAGGCTGTGCACGCGATCCAGCAGGCAGGCCAGCGCCTTGCCGACCGGATCGGGCATCAGGTGATGATCCAGATCGATGCCCTGCGCCGTGATGCGCCGCCGGCTGAGCGGCAGCACTTCCCGGCCGGGAATGCCGACCACCGTCATGGCGGGCGCGACGTCCTGGATGACGACCGAATTGGCGCCGATGCGGGCGCCGGTGCCGATGCGGATCGGCCCCAGGATCTTGGCGCCGGCCCCGACCACCACGCCGTCGCCCAGGGTCGGATGGCGCTTGCCCGGATTCCAGGAGGTGCCGCCCAGGGTGACGCCGTGATAGAGCGTGACGTCATCGCCGACCTCGGCGGTTTCCCCGATCACCACGCCGCAGCCGTGGTCGATGAAGAAGCGCGCGCCGATGCGGGCCCCGGGGTGGATGTCGATGTGGGTAACCATGCGGCAGAGGTGGCTCAGCAGGCGGGCCGGATAGCGCCAGCCGCGCTGCCACAGGGTGTGCGCCACGCGATGGCCGATCACCGCGTGCACGCCCGGATAGGCCGTGATGACCTCGAGCCGGGTGCGGGCGGCGGGATCGCGTTCGAACACGCAGTCGACATCGGCACGGATCCGCTGCCACAGACCGGTGCGGGCACCGCGGGGCGCGGCTTGGCTCAGCACGCGAGGGGCCATGATGCGATCTCCTCGTGGAAGCGTTTGAGGTCGTCGGCGCTGGGGGCGCGTTTCTCGCTCACCGCGAGGCGGCGGATGCGGACCAGAATCAGCTGCGCCTCGGCCGGCGTGAGTTCGATGCCCAGCGCCCGGTAGGCAGCGCTGACGCCATGCGCCCCTGAATGCTTGCCGAGCACCAGGCGATGCGCGCGGCCCACCTCGGCGGGATCGAAGCCCTGATAGTTGAGCGGGCTCTTGAGCAGGCCATCGACGTGGATGCCCGATTCGTGCGTGAACACGCCTTCGCCGACCACGCTCTTGTTGGCCGCCACCGGCCGGCCCGAGGCTGTAACGACCAGTTGCGACACCGCAGGCAGGCGCCGCGTATCGATGCCGGTCTCGCGGCCGCCGGCGTGACGCAGGGCCATGACCACTTCTTCCAGGGGTGCGTTGCCGGCCCGCTCGCCGAGCCCGTTGACCGTGGTGTTGACATGGGTCGCGCCGGCCAGCACCGCCGCCAGCGTGTTGGCGGTGGCGAGTCCCAGGTCGTTGTGCGCGTGCATCTCCAGTTCCAGATCGACGTGGCGCCGCAGGTTCGCCATGACCTCGCGGGTGGTGAAGGGATCCAGCACGCCCAAGGTGTCGGCATAGCGCAGCCGCCGGGCGCCGCTGCGCTGCGCCTGTTCGGCCACCTGCAGCAGGAACGCGGGATCGGCGCGCGAGGCATCCTCGGCACCGACGCTGACTTCCATGCCGAGATCCAGCGCATCCTGCACATGGCGCGCGATGGCCGCGAGCACGAAAGCGCGGTCGCGCCCCAGCTTGCGCTGGATCTGCTGCTCCGAAACCGGGATCGACAGGTGCAGGCAGGGCGCCCCGCAGCGGCGCGCGGCGGCGATGTCCTCGCCATGCGCGCGGCCCCAGACCACCAGCCGCGCCGGCAGCTTCAGCGCCAGCAACGCGCGGACCACCTACTGTTCCTCGCTGCCCATCA
>JAJXTQ010000309.1 GCA_021783685.1 Pseudomonadota bacterium
AACCGAGATCGCCATCCGCAGCTACGGCGTTCCCGCGCGCTGGCCCGATGCGGTGGAAGCGGCCTGCACCCGCTTCGGCGCGCGCGTGGAAAATCGCGACAAGGCCGGCCGCGTCGATCTGCGCGGCATTCCGCTGGTGACCGTGGACGGCGCCGATGCGCGCGATTTCGATGATGCCGTCTACTGCGAGCCCGATGAGCAGGGCGGCTGGCGGCTGCTGGTCGCCATCGCCGATGTCGGGCACTACGTGGCGCCTGGGGATGCGCTGGACACCGAGGCGGCCGAGCGCGGCAACTCGGTGTACTTCCCGCAGCAGGTCGTGCCCATGCTGCCGGAAGTGCTGTCCAACGGCCTGTGCTCCATCAATCCCAAGGTCGACCGGCTGTGCATGGTCTGCGCGCTGGAGATCGATCCCGACGGCGAGATCCGGCGGTTCCGGTTCTTCGAAGGCGTGATGCGCTCGGCGCAGCGCCTCACCTACGACGAATTCGCGCAGGTGGCGATCGAGCGCGATGGGGCTGCGCGCGAACGGCTCAAGGATCTGGTGGATCATCTCGACGATCTGATCGGCCTCTATCAGCGCTTGCGGGCGGCGCGGGAACGTCGCGGCGCGCTCGATTTCGGCAGCGCCGAGACGGTGATCGAGTTCGGGCCCGACCGCAAGATCGCGCGCATCAAGCCCTTCCTGCGGCATGACGCCCACCGCATGATCGAGGAGTGCATGATCGCCGCCAACGTGGCGGCGGCCCGCTTCCTCAGCGAGCACCGCATCCCGGCGCTCTATCGCGTGCATGCGCCGCCATCCTCCGAACGCCTGGAGGAACTGCGCGCGTTTCTCGGCGGCTTCGGGCTCTCGCTGGGCGGCAGTGACAAACCCGCGCCGCAGGACTATGCGAAGGTGCTCACCGCGCTGGAGGCGCGGGAGGACCGCCACCTGATCGAACCGGTGCTGCTGCGTTCCTTGAGCCGGGCCGAATACACCGTGTCCAACGACGGCCACTTCGGGCTGGCGCTGGCCGCCTATACCCACTTCACCTCGCCCATCCGGCGCTATCCGGACCTCGTCGTGCATCGCGGCATCCGCCATGTGCTGCGCGGCGGGACGGCCGAGAACTATCCGCTCAGCCCCGCCCAGCTCGAACGCATCGCCGAGCAATGCTCCCTCACCGAACGGCGCGCGGACGAGGCGACGCGCGATGTGGTCGACTGGCTCAAGTGCGAGTTCATGCTCGAGCGCGTCGGCGAGATCTTCGAGGGGCGCATCAACGCCGTCACCGGCTTCGGCCTGTTCGTGTTGCTGGAGGAGGTCTACGTCGAGGGACTGGTGCACGTCACCTCGCTGTCCAACGACTACTACCAGCACGATCCCATCCACCATCGCCTGCGCGGCGAGCGCTCCGGCCACGTCTACCGTCTCGGAGACCGGCTGCGGGTGCGCCTGATCAATGTGAACCTTGATGAACGCAAAATCGACTTCGAACCCGCCCCGGCGGAAAGCGGCCCGAAAACCAGCCGCGCAGACGCCCGCCCCGGCGACCCAGCCGTCCCGAAGCCGGACGAAGCCCCGGCCCAGCGCGGCGACGAAGCCGACAAGGGCAAACGCCGGAGGCCCCGCAAGCGGCGCAAGGCCAAAGCCAAGACCAAGGACTGAGGCGGGCCCGGCGGCGCCGGTCACCGGGACGCCGCCGGGCACCGAGCCCGTGTTCGGCCTGCACGCCGTGACCGCGTTGCTGGAAACCGAACCCGGCCGCGTGCAGGTGGTCTGGGTCCAGGACAACCGCCGCGAGGACCGGGTCGCGACGCTGATCGAACTGGCTGCGCGCAGCGGGATCGCCGTGACCGCGATGGCGCGGCGCGATCTCGACGCGCGCCTTCCGGGACAGCGCCATCAGGGTCTGGCCGCCTGGGCCTTGCCGGCCGAGCGCCTCGGCGAAGCGGATCTGAAAGCGCGTCTCGGCGCCTGGGGCGCCGATTCCCTTCTGCTGGCGCTCGACGGCGTGCAGGATCCGCACAACCTCGGCGCCTGTCTGCGCACGGCGTGGGCCGTCGGCGCGCAGGGGGTGATCGTCCCAGTCGACCGCGCCGCCGGTCTGACGCCGGTGGTGCGCAAGGTGGCGGTCGGCGCGGTCGAGCACGTGCCGCTGTTCCAGGTCACCAATCTGGCGCGGACGCTGCGCATGCTCGGGGACGCCGGTTTCCGCATCCTCGGCGCCGATGCCCATGCCAGCCAGAGCCTTTATCAGGCCGATCTGTCCGGGCCGCTGGTGTGGGTGCTCGGCGCGGAAGGCAGCGGTCTGCGGCGGCTGACGCAGGAAGCCTGCGACCTGCGGGTCACCATCCCGCTGGACGCCGCGGCCGAAAGCCTGAACGTCTCGGTCGCTGCCGGCGTCGTGCTGTTCGAAACCCGCCGCCGGCGCCTGACACGCGCCTAGCCGCTCGCGCGGGCGCGCAGGGGCGTCGTCTCAGGGCAGGCCGAGCAGCCCCTTCGCCGTTGCCACCAGCAGTTCCTTGAGCGTGGCGAAGGACAGCTCGACGCCGGCGGCGCCGGCTTTCGCTCGGGCTTGATTCCAGACGGTCTCGTTCCGCGCGGCATCCAGGAAATCGTGTCCCGCCCACGTCACGCTGGTCAGGATCGCGGTCTGCGGCGAGCCGTCCAAGGGGCGCCACGTCGCCGCCTCGACGAGGCCACCCCGTTGCATCAGGTAAACGGGATGGGTGACCTGATCATCCATGTATCCCGCGAGCCGTGGATTTCCCCCCCTATCGGCACCTTCCCGGGCGGTGGCTTCCAGCAGGATCTTGCGTACCAAATCCATGTCCCGCTTCATGGAAAGCCGCCCCTCAGTGATAGCCGGCGCCGGGGCGGACCTTGCCGCGGAAGACCCAGTAGTTGTACGCCGTGTACCCCAGAATCAGCGGCAGCAGGGGCAGGGCGCCGATCAGCAGGAAACCCTGCGACTCGGGCGGGGCGGCGGTCTCCCAGAGCGTGTACGCCCGTGGCACGGTGTAGGGCCACAGGCTCACGGCCAGGCCGAATGCGCCGAGTGCGAACAGCGTGATGGTGAGCACGAACGGCGCCCGGCTCGCCTGCCGGCGCAGGGCGCGCCACAGCATCCAGGCGACGCCGGCGGTGAGGATGGGCACCGGCATCAGCCAGAGCAGGTTGGGCAGGCTGAACCAGCGCCGGGCCACCTCCGCCGACATGAACGGGGTGGCGATGCTCACCATCGCGATCCAGGCCAGCACCACGAACAGCAACACCTGTCCCGCATGGAAGGCCCAGCGCTGCAAGTCGCCGTCGGTCTTCAGTGCCAGCCAGAGGGACCCGAGCAGG
>JAJXTQ010000310.1 GCA_021783685.1 Pseudomonadota bacterium
GGAGCGGCTGAAGGGGGCAGAGCCCGAACGTCACTAAAGTGTTATCCGCATGTTATCGGATCGTCACGAGCGCTTTCGATAATCCGCCGCAACGGGCACCCGGAAATCCGTTCCGGATGCGACAAAACCGCTGTCAGCGAGACGATGCATGCGGATTGCGCTCATCACCGACGCCTGGAAACCCCAAGTCAACGGGGTGGTCCGCACCCTGACCACCCTCGATAGCCGCCTTCGCGCACTCGGCCACCTGGTCAAGGTCATCCAGCCCGGCCTGTTCACCACCGCCCCCATGCCCGGCTATGCCGAGATCCGGCTGGCGATCTGGCCGGATGGCAAGGTGCGGCGACTGCTCGATGCCTTCGAGCCCGAGCACATCCACATTGCCACCGAAGGCCCCCTCGGACTCGCCGCCCGACGCTATTGCGCGGCGCGTTCACTGCAGTTCACGACGTCGTTCCATACCCGTTTCCCCGAGTACGTCAACACACGCTTCCCCTTTCTGCCGGTCGGGCCGGGTTACGCCTTGCTGCGACGCTTCCACGCGGGCGCAAGCCGCACCCTGGTCAGCAATCCCGAACTGATCGAGGAACTGCGGGAGCGCGGCTTCGCCAATCTGGTGCTCTGGCGGCGGGGCGTGGACACGGAGCTGTTTCGGCCGCTGGACAAGGCCTTTCTGCCCGGCCCCCGGCCGATTTTCCTCTACATGGGTCGGGTCGCACCGGAAAAGAACCTCGAAGATTTCCTGCGGCTCGACTTGCCGGGCACCAAATACGTGGTGGGCGAGGGCCCGGCACGCGCCGAACTCGAGGCACGCTACCCCGGCGTCCGGTTCGCCGGCCTGCAGACGGGAGAGGCCTTGGTCCGCCACCTGTCCAGCGCGGACTGCTTCGTGTTTCCCAGTCGCACCGACACTCTGGGTCTGGTGATGATGGAAGCGCTGGCATGCGGCGTTCCGGTCGCGGCCTATCCGGTGATCGGTCCGACCGCCGTGGTCCGCAGCGGCGAAACCGGCTGGCTGGACGAGGACCTCGGGCAAGCGGCCCTGAAATGCCTGGATCTCGATCCTGCGGCCTGCCGGGCCAGTGCCCTGGGTTGGTCACTCGATCGCAGTTGCGCCGAGTTCCTGAGCTATCTGGTGCCGGCGCGCGTGCCGCTGCCCTTCACGCTTTTCGAAGGCCTGCCGCTCAGGGGGGATCGGCCATGAAGGTGCTGGTGCTCGGCGGAGACGGGTTCTGCGGCTGGCCCACGGCGCTGCATCTCAGCGCGCGCGGCATGGACGTGGCCCTGCTCGACAACTTCTCCCGGCGCCGCATCGATCGGCAGATCGGATCGGCTTCGCTCACGCCCATTACCTCGATGGAGGAGCGCCTGGCCACCTGGCAGACCCTGCGCGGACGCGCGCTGGATTTCACCGAACTCGATCTGGCCCAGGACTACGAATCGCTCTGCACCCTGCTCACCCATCTGGCGCCGGATGCCATCGTGCATTTCGCCGAACAGCGCTCGGCGCCCTACTCCATGCGCTCGCCGGCAACCAAGCGCTATACGGTGCAGAACAATCTGGCGGCCACGCACAATCTCCTCTGCGCACTCGTGGAGATCGGGCTCGATGCGCATGTGGTGCATCTGGGCACGATGGGGGTATACGGCTATGGCGGCACCGACGCGCCCCTTCCCGAGGGTTACCTGCCGGTTCGCGTGAGCAATGCGGCCGGGCGATGGGTCGACCGCGAGATCCTGCATCCCGCCGATCCGGGCAGCGTCTATCACATGACCAAGGCTCAGGATCAGCTGCTCTTCGCCTTCTATAACAAGAATGACGGCCTGCGCATCACCGATCTGCACCAGGGCATCGTGTGGGGCACGCAAACCGCGGAAACGAAACTCGACGAGCGGCTCATCAACCGTTTCGACTACGACGGGGACTATGGCACGGTGCTCAACCGCTTCCTCATGCAGGCGGCCGTGGGACATCCCCTGACCGTGCACGGGACCGGTGGCCAGACCCGCGCCTTCATCCATATCCAGGACACGGTGCGCTGCATCGAACTGGCCTTGACGAGTCCGCCCCGCAGCGGCGAGCGCGTGCGCATCATGAACCAGATCACCGAAACGCACCGGGTGCGCGATCTGGCCGCATTGGTGGCCCAGCAGACCGGGGCGGCCGTGCGCTTCCTTCCCAACCCGCGCCGGGAAGCCCCCGAGAACGAGTTGCGGGCCGACGGCCGCCGGCTGCAGGAACTGGGGCTGACGCCCACGACGCTGTCGGCGGGGCTGATGCAGGAAGTCCACGAGATCGCCCGGCGCCATGCGGCGCGCTGTGACCTGCGCAAGATTCCCAGCACCGTCCGCTGGCGGCAGGACGAAGGGGAAGCCCCTGCGGTCGCCGTCGCCTGAACCGCCTTTTCACCCACTGGAGCGATGCCATGAACACGCCGTCCAGCCCCAAGGACTACCGCACGATCTGGATCTCCGATGTCCATCTGGGCAGCCGCGGCTGCCAGGCCGACCGGCTGCTGGAGTTCCTGCGTGCCCACCCCTGCGACCGGCTCTATCTGGTGGGCGACATCATCGACGTCTGGGCCCTGCGGCGCGGCATCTACTGGCCGCAGGCACACAACAACGTGCTGCGTTACCTGCTCGGCGTCTCGCGCGAGGGCACCGAGGTCATCTACATTCCCGGCAACCACGACGCGCTGTTCCGCGACCACGCCGGGACGCACTTCGGCGGCATCGCCATCCATCGCCACGCCATGCACACCACCGCCGACGGCCGGCGCTTTCTGGTGCTGCACGGCGATGAATTCGACAGCGTGGTGCAGTATTCGCAGCTTGCCGCCATGTTCGGCAGCAAGATGTACGACGTGCTGTTGAGCCTCAATCATCCGGTGAACGCCGTCAGGCAGATGATGGGGCAGCCGTACTGGTCGCTGTCCGCCTTCGTCAAGAGCCGCGTCAAGGAAGCCGTGAAGTACATCGGCAACTACGAACAGGCGGTCGCCCGCGAAGCCGCCCGCTACGGCATCGACGGCGTCATCTGCGGCCACATCCACCACGCCGAGATCTCCCGTATCCACAACCTGCAGTACTGCAATTGCGGCGACTGGGTCGAGAGCTGTACCGCCTTGGCCGAAGACCCGCAGGGCCAGATCTCGCTGATCCGCTGGCCCGAGTCGCGCGTGGAACGCCGTCCCGCCCCGCTGCGTCAGGTCGCCTGAGCCGAACCGCGGCGCTTCGCGCCCCGCCGGCGCGAAGCGCCGCCGGGCATCACCCGCCGCGCCGGGTCAGATCCCCTCAAGCTTCGCGCG
>JAJXTQ010000311.1:0-1228 GCA_021783685.1 Pseudomonadota bacterium
GCTGGTCGCGGCCCTGGACGACGGTGGCCTGGACCTTCCTCACCGTCGGCATCATGGCCGGCAGCGCCTGGTCCTACTACACCCTGGGCTGGGGCGGCTGGTGGTTCTGGGATCCGGTGGAGAACGCGTCGTTCATGCCCTGGCTCGCCGGCACCGCGCTGATGCACTCACTCGCGGTGACGGAAAAACGCGGCGGCTTCAAGGTCTGGACGGTCATGCTGGCGATCTTCGCGTTCTCGCTGTCGCTGATCGGCACCTTCCTCGTGCGTTCGGGCGTGCTCACCTCGGTGCATGCGTTCGCCTCCGACCCCCGTCGCGGCGTCTACATCCTCGGCTTTCTGGTGGTCGTGATCGGCAGTTCGCTGGCCCTTTTCGCATGGCGCGCGCCGAAGATCGGCCTGGGCGAGCGCTTCGAGGTGATTTCGCGCGAATCGATGCTGCTCACCAACAACGTGCTCTTCCTGGCGGCAACGGCCTGCGTGCTGCTCGGCACCCTGTACCCGCTGGCGCTCGACGCGCTGCACATGGACAAGATCTCCGTCGGCCCCCCGTACTTCAACACCGTGTTCGTGCCGTTGATGGCGCCGGCGCTGTTCCTGATGGGGGTCGGGCCGCTCGCCAAGTGGCGCAAGGCGGAACTGCCGGAACTGGCTTCGCGCCTGAAATGGGCGGCGGCCGTCAGCGTGGCACTGGCCATCCTCGTCCCCCTCGTCGAGGGCCGCTGGTCGCCCATGGTGGCGTTGGGCATCCTGCTGGCCGCCTGGATCGCCAGCAGCGGCGTGCTCAACCTCTGGTCGCGGATCCGGCCGATGCAGGGCGGCAGCGTGCTGACCAAGCTGTCCACCCTGCCGCGCGGCTACGTCGGCATGTTGATCGCCCACCTGGGTGTGGCGGTATTCGTCGTGGGCGTGACGCTGGTGTCGGGGTATGCCACCGAGAAGGACGTGAACATGGCCGCCGGCGAAACGGTTCGCGTCGGCCCCTACACCGCGAAATTCGTCGGCACGGAAAAGGGCATGGGACCGAACTACGAGTACACCCGCGGCGTCTTCGACATCTATCGCGGCACCGCCGCGACGGGCACGCCGGTGCGCACCATGTACCCGGAGAAGCACCAGTTCTCGGAGCGCGGCGAACCGATGACCGACGCGGCGATCCACAGCGGCTTCCTCGGCGATCTTTATGTGTCGCTGGGCTCGCCGACCGGCGCGACCTCCTGGGTGGTCCG
>JAJXTQ010000311.1:1238-3297 GCA_021783685.1 Pseudomonadota bacterium
TCGTCGACTGGATCTGGGGCGGATGCGTGCTGATGGCCCTGGGTGGGGTGTTCTCGCTCTCCGATCGCCGCTACCGGCTGGCGAATCAGCGGTCCATGGCGCCGTCGGGTGCGACGGTCAAGGCGTAAACGGGTTGCCACATCATGCGTTCCCTGCGTTATCTGCTTCCGCTCGTCGTATTCTTCGCCATCGTCGGATTCCTGTTCAAGGGCCTGTGGATGGATCCGCGCGAGATCCCGTCCCCGCTCATCGACAAACCCGCGCCGGATTTCCGGGTCGCATCGCTGTCATCGCCGGAGCAGATGGTCGACCGCAAGGACATGCTCGGCAAGGTGTGGATGCTCAACGCCTTCGCGTCCTGGTGCGTGGCCTGCCGGGAAGAGCAGCCGATGCTGGTCGATTTCGCCCGCACGAGCGGGGTGCCGATCATCGGCCTCGACTACAAGGACACCCGGCCCGCCGGGTTGGGCTGGCTGGTGCAGTACGGCAACCCGTATGCGGAAATCGCCTTCGATCAATCCGGCCGCATCGGCATCAACTATGGCGTCTACGCCGTGCCCGAAACGTTCCTGATCGACAAGCAGGGCGTGGTCCGCTTCAAGCAGATCGGACCGTTCACGCCCGATATCGTCCAGAATACGCTGTTGCCGCTGATTCGAAAGCTGCAGAATTCGTAGTGGCCCGTCGCCGATCCATGTTTGTCACCCGCAATGCACCGTCTTCCCGCCCACCCGGGGGAGCGCGGAACCGATCCCTATGAAAAGCTGGATTCTTCCCATCGCGCGCCGCTGCGCGCTCGGACTCGCTGTGGCCGCCACGCTGGCCGGCCCGGCGGCGCTGCCCGCCGCGTACGCCAAGGAGGCGCCGGAACTCGGCAAGAACCCGGCGATCGAGCACCACATGATGCGGCTGGCGGCAACGCTGCGCTGCCTGCAATGCCAGAACCAGACGCTGGCCGCCTCGGAAGCGCCGCTGGCGGTGGATCTGCGCCAGGAAATCCGCGAGATGCTCGCCAAGGGCGAGACGGACGCCCAGATCCGGTCCTATCTGGTGGCGCGCTATGGCAACTTCGTCCTGTACCGCCCGCCGGTCCAGGACGACACCATCCTGCTATGGTTCGGCCCCGGCCTGCTGCTGGTAGGCGGCCTGGCCGCGCTGTACTTCACGCTCAAACGACGCGCCACCCAGTCCCTTGCCGCGGCGAGTGACGCAACCCTGAGCGCGGAAGACGCGCAACGCGCGCATCGCCTGCTCCAGCAAGGCGCTGGAGAAGAAAGCCACCTCTCATGATCGGATTTCTGTTTGCCGCCGGGGTCCTGCTGGTCCTGGCCCTCGGTCTGCTGCTCTGGCCCCTGCTGCGCAACGCCGAACCCGGAGAAGAAAAGAAGGCCGGCGCCGTGGTCGCCCTGTTCCGCGATCAACTGCGCGAACTCGAGGCCGAACATGCCGCCGGCACCTTGGCCGATGCGCAGTTCCAGCAAAGCCGCATCGAACTGGAGCGCCGCCTGCTCGAGGAAGTCGGCCCGGACGCCGCGGCGCCGGCCGGACCCCGGCGCGCGCGCGCCACCGCGCTCGCGCTGGGGGTCCTGGTCCTCGCCATCCCGATCGTGCTCTACAGCCGCCTGGGAACACCCGACGCCCTGGCCCCCGGTGCGACGATGGCGGCAGCCACGGCGCAGAACGGCGGCCCGGGCGGACCGCAGAATCCGTCCGTCACCGCCGCCCAGATCCAGAAGATGATCGACAAACTGCAGGCCTCGCTGCAGAAGAATCCCGGTGACGCCGCCGGATGGTCGATGCTCGGTCGGGTCTATGCGTACATCGGCGAGCAAAGCAACGGCGCGGATGCGGCCAAGAACTTCCAGAACGCGGTGCACGCCTACGCCAAGGCGGTCGCACTCACGCCGAAGGATCCGAACCTCCTGGTCGACTTCGCCGACGCGCTGGCGATGACGCAGGGACAGGATCTCGACGGCATGCCGATGAAGCTCATCTCGCGCGCCCTCAAGATCGACCCGCACAACGTCAAGGGGCTCGCCCTGGCCGGAACCCACGCCTT
>JAJXTQ010000312.1 GCA_021783685.1 Pseudomonadota bacterium
CGCAGTGCCGGCAGGCAGGTGCTCAAGCATCTGCCGCCGGTTCTCGAACTGGCGCGCAAGTTCGAGGAACACGCCAAGGGCATGGTCGCCCCCGGCACGCTATTCGAGGAATTCGGCTTCAACTACATCGGCCCGATCGACGGCCACGACCTCGAGGCGCTGATCCCGACCTTGCAGAATCTCTGCGGCACGACCGGGCCCCAGTTCCTCCACGTGGTGACCCGCAAGGGCCAGGGCTATTCCCATGCCGAGGCCGACCCGATTCTCTATCACGGGCCGGGGAAGTTCGACCCCGCGGTGGGGATCGTCGGCAAGCCCGCGGCGCCGGCCAAGCTCACCTACACCCAGGTGTTCGGCGACTGGCTCTGCGACATGGCGCGCGCCGACGCGCGGCTCATCGGCATCACGCCGGCGATGCGCGAAGGATCCGGCATGGTCCGCTTCGAGCGCGAGTTTCCCAACCGGTATTTCGACGTCGGCATCGCCGAACAGCACGCCGTGACGTTTGCCGCCGGCTTGGCCTGCGAAGGGATGCATCCGGTCGTCGCGATCTACTCGACCTTCCTGCAGCGCGCCTACGATCAGCTGATTCACGACGTCGCGTTGCAGAACCTGCCGGTGCTGTTC
The DNA here is from genome assembly GCA_021783685.1 of Pseudomonadota bacterium. The sequence continues at coordinate 628 of JAJXTQ010000312.1, forward strand.
GCGATCGACCGCGGCGGCCTGGTCGGGGCCGATGGCGCAACCCACCATGGCGCGTTCGATCTGTCGTTCCTGCGCTGCATTCCGAACATGGTGGTGATGACGCCGAGCGACGAAAACCTCTGCCGTCGCATGCTCACGGCGGCGTTCCGTCACGAAGGACCGGCCGCGGTGCGCTATCCGCGCGGGGCCGGCATCGGCGCGGCGCTCGAGCCCGGGCTCGATCCGGTCGAGATCGGCAAGGGCGTGCTGATGCGCGAATCGACCGCGCCGACGGGCGGCCGCATCGCGATCCTGGCTTTCGGAACCCTGCTTCACCCGGCATTGCGCGCGGCCGACGCCATCGACGCCAGCGTCGCGGACATGCGGTTCGTCAAGCCGCTCGACCGGGAACTGCTGCTGCGTCTTGCCGACACCCACGATGCGCTGGTCACCATCGAGGAGAACGTCATCCAGGGCGGCGCCGGCAGCGCGTGCGCGGAAGAACTCGACGCCGCCGGGCGGGTCGTCCCGCTGCTGCGCTTGGGTCTGCCCGACGTCTTCATCGATCACGGCGATTCCGCAAAGCTGCTGGCCGAGGCCGGCCTCGACGCGGCGGGCATCGAAGCGTCGATTCAACGGCGTTTCGGCAATCTGTTGCCGGATCTGCGCCGGACCCGGCAAGCGGGCGGCGCGGCCGGATAGTTCGTTCGTCCGCCGGCCGCCCGTTGCGGGGCCGGCGCGTCATGCCGGGGAAGCGTGGCCGAGGGGTTTAAGGCACTGGTCTTGAAAACCAGCAACGGGCAACCGTTCGTGAGTTCGAATCTCACCGCTTCCGCCAACGCTCGAGCAAGTTGTTGATTTGCCGATAAGTATTGTTATTCAAGGACTTGGAATGCAGTGGGCCTGAGCCTCCTGGCGGACAAGTCGCCTCACACACAAAATTCGGGCAGGCTCCTTTCCGCCAGAAGAGCCCGTCAGCGGCTTCGTGTCTGCGAAGGCCGCAGCGCCAAGGCACCATCTCCGAGCAGGCTCAGCACGACCAGGGAAACCGCCCAGAAGGCAGGATATTCCCAGCCCCCTCCCTTGTTGGTGAACAGCCATCCGTTGGCGCCGTGCACGAGGACAATCGTGCCGAGCATCTCCAGCGCCAGGGGAATGGCCACCCAGGGTGCGTAGATCCCGAGCACCAGCGCGATACCCCCGAGCGCCTCCAGGGCGATGGTGCCGTAGGCGAGGATGGCCGGCAGGTGCAGCGATGCGAAGTAGGCGACGAAGCCGGGAATGGTGAATACGAACACCTTCAGCCCAACGTGGGTCAGGAACAGGATGCCCAGGCTTACACGCAGCAGCGTGATGCCGTAAGGGGCGGTGGTTGCGCGAATCATGATCGAACTCCTTGTGGTTCCGTGGGGTTTCCCAGCCTGGCTCGCGCCGTCGCGAGCGTCCCCTGGGCCACAAACAGCACTTTATGAGCACAAGGTTCGCAAATAAAGTGGATTAGAAACAACAAACTATTGCCAGATACGCAATAATATCGCCGCATCATGGATCTGTTCGCCGCAACCCGGGTGTTCGTGCAGGTGGTGGACTCGGGCAGCTTCGCGCGTGCCGCGACGGCGCTGGACCTGTCCAATGCCGTGGTCACGCGCCAGGTCGCCGCGCTCGAGGCCCACCTGGGCGCGCGCCTGCTCCACCGCACGACCCGACGCATGTCGCTGACGGACGCGGGGGAAGATTTCTATGGTCGCAGCCGCTCCATCCTGGAGCAGCTCGCGGAGGCGCAGGCCTCGGCCGCGCGAGGTGCGCGCAGCCCCGTCGGCTTGCTGCGCGTATCGGCTCCCCTTTCCTACGGCACCGCTCGCCTGGCTCCGGTGCTGGCCCGGTTTCATGAGCGCTACCCGCAACTAAGCCTGGACGTCGATCTCAGTGACCGCATGGTCGATCTCGCCAACGAAGGCGTCGACGTGGCACTACGCATCGCCACGCGTCTGGACCCCGGTGTCATCTCGCGACGCGTCGTCACGCTCGACGCGGTGGTCTGCGCGGCTCCCGGGTATCTTCAACGGCGGGGACGGCCGCGCGAGCCGGCGGAACTATCCGGACACGACACGCTGAGCTTCAGCTACTTGCTGGCAGGCGACGAATGGCCGTTCACCGGGCCTGACGGGCGCCGCGAGCAGGTCCGGGTGCGCCCGAACGTGCATTCGAACAATGGCGAACTGCTGCGCGACCTGGCGATCTCCGGCGCCGGCATCATTTTGCAGCCCCGATTCATCGTCGAGCAGGCGTTGCGCGCCGGCACCCTGGTGCCCATCCTGGAGTCCTACCGCACGCTCGACCTGAACGTGCACGCGGTGTACCTCAGCCGACGTTTCCTGCCGAGCAAAGTGCGCGTGTTCATCGACTTCCTGGTGGAGACGCTGGGAGAGAAGGCGCAGACATGAACGACGACATCCAGAGCCGGGCGCGAGCCACGTGGCTGCAAGCGCGCCATGAACTGGGCGGGAACATCACCGCCCTGGAATTCGGCGATACGGCTTCCGGCGTGGCCACGGGTGGGCAGTCCGCGCCGGCGCGGGTGATCCGCCTGCCGCTGGGCGTGGGCGCCTTGGCGCGCAAGTATCTTCGTGCGCCCAAACCTGGCGAGGGTGCCATCGAGGCGGCCATCGCCGAGGTGGAAG
>JAJXTQ010000313.1 GCA_021783685.1 Pseudomonadota bacterium
AAAGGCTGCTCACCGCAGGGATTGGTGGCGCGGATGTGCTCGCAGAACCAGTTGTTGTTGTCCTCGTTGACCCGGTCGATGAGGATGAAGCCGGGCTCGGCGAAGTCGTAGGTGGAGCTCATGATGAGATCCCACAACCGACGCGCCTTGATGTGCTTGTAGATGCGACAGGCCACCAGCCCGGCCGGGTCGGTGACGTAGTCGTCGTGCGTGGGCCATTCGCGCCAGAGGATGTTCTCGTCGTGATGGACGTCGATGCCGTCCACCTCGGCTTCCTTGCGCTTGATGGGGAAGGCAAGCGGCCAGTCGGCGTCGGTCTTCACGGCCTCGATGAATTCGTCGGTGATCAGCAGCGACAGGTTGAACTGGCGCAGGCGGCCGTCCTGGCGCTTGGCGCGGATGAAATCGACCACGTCCGGATGACCCACGTCGAAGGTGCCCATCTGCGCGCCGCGCCGGCCGCCGGCCGAGGAGACGGTGAAGCACATGGCGTCGTAGATGTCCATGAAGGACAAGGGGCCCGAGGTGTGCGCACCGGCGCCGGAGACGTAGGCGCCGCGCGGGCGCAGGGTGGAGAATTCGTAGCCGATGCCGCAGCCGGCTTTCAGCGTGAGCCCGGCTTCGTGGACCTTGTCCAGGATGTCGTCCATCGAATCGCGGATCGTGCCGGAGACCGTGCAGTTGATGGTCGAGGTGGCGGGCTTGTGTTCCAGCGCGCCGGCGTTGGAGGTGATGCGCCCGGCCGGGATGGCGCCGCGCCGCAGCGCCCACAGGAAGCGCGCGTACCAGTGCTCGCGCGTGGCCGGCGGCTCGACGTCGGCGAGCGCCCGCGCCACGCGCTGGTAGGTGTGGTCCACCGTCAGGTCCAGCACCTTGCCCGCCTTGGTCTTGAGGCGGTATTTCTTGTCCCAGATGTCTTCCGAGGCGGGCTGCAGCGGCAGGTCGTCGGCGGGGGCGAGGCTGAGGTTCATCGGCACGGTGCTCACGAAAGGTGCTCCTTGCGGCGGGGCGTCACAATATCTTGTGGAGAGATGCCGGCTAGACTAGGCGCGACGGTGGGTGCTGTCAAACACCTGATGATATCAATGACTTAATAAATTTATTATTAATTACATAGGCTTACAAGCTGCTGGCAAGCGGCGACCCGCCGCAGGCAAGCCACCACCGTCGGTTCATGCCGGACACAACATGTTGTGCGGAGAAGCGGGCCCCATCCGGCCCCGGCGGTAGGCTATTCTTGGCCACTGGGAACGAACCGAAGAGCTTCGGGTCCCATGCACATTCGCCGCCCACCCACGCACCGGCAACGGGTGTTGCGGCGTCCGGATGATCCAAGGAGACGATCGGAATGAAACAGGCTACAGGGGCGGCGCGCGGATTTTGGCAGCTTTCGGGCTTCGTGCTCGCCGCGGGACTGCTGTGCACGATACCGGTCCCCACGCAGGCTGCACTGCCCTGGCAAGCCGCCGACGGGCAAGGCGTGCCGTCGCTGGCTCCCCTGCTCGAAAAAATCAGTCCCGCCGTGGTCAACATCGCCACCCACGGCACCACCGAGGTGCGCAATCCGCTCGCGGACAACCCGATGTTCGAGGATCCGTTCTTCCGGCGCTTCTTCGGCGTGCCCGACGGGCCGCAGACGCAGGAAACCCAGAGCTTGGGTTCGGGCGTGATCGTCGACGCGCGCAAGGGGTACATCCTGACCAACGCCCATGTCATCAAGGGCGCCGACGAAATCAAGGTGAACCTCATCGATGAGCGCGAGTTCACCGCCAAGGTGATCGGCGCGGACGAGGAAACCGACGTCGCGCTGATCCAGATCGACGCCAAGAATCTGACCGAACTGCCTCTGGCCGATTCGGACAAGACGCGCCCCGGCGACTTCGTGGTGGCGATCGGCAACCCCTTCGGGCTGCGCCACACCGTGACCTCGGGCATCGTCAGCGCGACCGGTCGCTCGGGCATCGGCGATCCGGACAGCTTCCAGGACTACATCCAGACCGATGCGTCCATCAATCCCGGCAACTCCGGCGGCGGTCTGGTGAACTTCCAGGGCGAGCTGATCGGACTCAACTCGGCGATCCTGTCGCGCAGCGGCGGCAACATTGGCATCGGCTTTGCGATCCCCTCGAACATCGCGCGTCAGGTGATGCAGCAGCTCATCCAGTACGGCCAGGTCAAGCGCGGCCGTCTCGGTGTCGTGGTGCAGAACATCACGCCGGATCTGGCCAAGGCATTCGGTCTTTCGAGCAACTCGGGCGTGCTGGTGGCGCAGGTGCAGCCGGGCTCTGCCGCCGACAAGGCCGGCGTCAAGCCTGAAGACGTGATCCTCAGCATCAACGGCCGCGCCGTGCAGAACTATCGCGAGCTGCGCAACACGATCGGCCTGCTCAGGGTCGGCGACAAGCTGACGCTGGAAATCCTGCGCGGCGGCAAACGCCAGGTCATCAACACCTCGGTCGGCGAGGTCATCGAAACCCAGCAGGCCGCCAGCAAGTCGGTTGCGAATCCGAAACTCGAAGGCGCGCAGTTCGCAACTGCCGAGGAAGGCTCGGGTGTCGAGGTCAGCGACCTCAAGCCGCAGTCGCCGGCGGCCCGCAACGGGCTGCGCCCCGGCGACGTCATCACGGCGGTGAATCGTCGGCCGGTGCGCAGCGTGGACGAATTCCAGCGGGCGGTGAAGGGTCAGGAGACGCTGCTGCTGACGCTCAACCGCGGCCCGGGTTCGTTGTTCCTCGTGATCAAGTAGAAAAGGGTGTCGGGCAGGCAGCGACGCTGATGTCGACGATCGGGAGGCGGCCTGCGTGCCGCCCCCTGAGGGCTCAGGCGGTCACCATGCGCAAACCGATCAGCGTGGAAAACGCGGCGAAGATGATGCGCACGGCGCGCTCCGGCAAATGATGGGCCAGCCGGGCGCCGTAGGGTGCGCACAGCAGCGTGGCGAAGCCCATGCCGGCCACCGCGGGCCAGTAGATGAAGCCGCTGCTGTGCGGCGCGAGTCCCGCGATCTGTCGGCCCGCCAGCAGGTAACCCAGGCTGCCGGCCAGCGCGATGGGCAGGCCGCAGGCCGCCGCGCCGCCGATGGCGGTACGCAAGTCGAGCCCGCGCCGTGCGAGATAGGGCATGGTGAGCGATCCGCCGCCGATGCCGGTGAGCCCGGAGACCAGCCCGATGCCGGCCCCGGCGCCAGCCAGATGCCAGGGACCGGGCCGCGGTCGGTGCGGGTCCGGCCGTGGCGGGCGCAGGCTGCGCAGCGCGACGAAAAACAGGAACA
>JAJXTQ010000314.1 GCA_021783685.1 Pseudomonadota bacterium
ACGGCGTCGCCCAGATGAACTTGCCGGTCGTGCGATCGACCGCGTAGCCGATGCCGTTGCGGTCGGCCTCGAGCGCGATCTTCATCGCCCCGTGCGGCCCGTTGACGTCGGCGAGAACGTTCTCGGCGACGCTGTCATAGTCGTACGGATCGTTCGGCGTGTGCTGGAAGTGCCACTTGATCCGCCCGGTATCGGCGTCGACCGCCAGCGAGCTGTCGGTGTAGAGATTGTCGCCCGGCCGGTAGGCGGAATCCCAGTCCGGACCCGGGTTGCCGACGCCCCAGACGATGGTGTTGGTCGATGGGTCGTAGCTGCCCGTCACCCAGGTCGAGCCGCCGCCATTGGCCGCCGCGTTGTGATCATCCTTCCAGGTCTCGGAGCCGGGCTCGCCCTTGGCCGGGATGGTGTAGGTGCGCCAGACCTCGGCGTGGGTCTTGAGGTCGGTGGCGGCGATCCAGCCGCGGATGCCGTATTCGGCCCCGGCGACACCGGTGATGGCCATGCCCTTGACGACGAGCGGCGCGCCGGTGACGACCTCGCCCTTGTCGGGATTGGCGATCTGGCGCTGCCAGAGAACCTTGCCGCTCTCCTTGTCGGTGGCGACGAGGCGCCCGTCCAGCGTGTGGGAGATCACCATGTCGCCCCACAGCGCGACGCCGCGATTGTCCACGCCGCAGCAGGCGATGGCGCCGGCCCAGTCATGGTCGGTCTTGGGGTCCATCTTCCAGACGAGCTTGCCCTCGCCGCCGTGGGTATCGATCTTGTAGACCGAGCCCCAGCCATCGGTGACGTAGAGGAACCCGTCCTCGGCCAGCGGCGTGCCTTCAAGCCCGCCATGCGACCAGATGCCGCCGCCCTCGATGCCGCCGAGCTGCACCGTCCACGCCACTTTCAGGTTCTTGACCGTGCTGGCGTTGATCTGGTCGAGCGTCGCGTAGCGGTGAGCCGAGAAATCCTTATGATGCAGGATCCAGTTGCCCGCTTCCTGATCGGCGTTGAGCAGCCGCTCCTGCGTCACATCGGCAGCACCCGCCCCGCCGGCCGCGAAGCCGAGGGCGATCAACGCCGCCGCGCATCCGCCCAGCAGGCGGTTTCTGAAAGAAATCATACCGTTCCTCCACGTGGTTCATGCCGCCGTATTCTCGGCGTGGGGAAGTTATGTCACCGGAACGGGGCGGCGGCAACCCTTGCCGCGATGTGCCGGGGTTGGTCTCAGCGCTGCCGCCAGGGCAGGCCATCGGCCTTCCACCCGGCGAGCTGGCCGCGATGGCCCTCGGCATCGAGCCCGCCCTCGAACCCGTCGGCGACGTTGTAGACATGGAGGAAGCCCGCCTCGCGCGCCGCCATCGCGGCGGCCCGGCTGCGCGCGCCGGAGCGGCAGATGAAGTAGATCGGGTCTTCCGGCACCAGCCCGGCGTCGCGCAGCCGGGCGGCGAAATCGGCGTTCACCGTCATCGCCGGGTAGGTCTGCCATGGCAGCAGCAGCACCTGCTTGCCCACCGGCGTCAGGTCGGGCAGGCCGACGAACGTCCATTCGGCGTCCGTGCGCACATCGCAGAGCTGCGCGCGCGGCTCGATGCTGAGCGCCTGCCACGCATCGCGTGGCGCCACGTCACGGATCATCGTCCCCATCCTCCTGCCGTCGCCTGCCCATCGCACTTCCCACCGGGGCGTTCAAGACGCATGCTGGCAAGACGCATACTGGCATCCGAGGAGACCAAGGCATGAGCGCACCCCCGTCGCTGCATCCCTTTGCGCACCCCGTGGATGGGCTCATCGGCGCCATCGGCAACACGCCCTTGATCCGTCTGCGCCGCGCCTCGGAGGCGACCGGATGCACCATCCTGGGCAAGGCCGAATTCATGAACCCCGGCGGCTCGGTGAAGGATCGTGCCGGCCTGGCGATCATCCTGGACGCCGAGCAGCGCGGCCTGCTCAAGCCCGGCGGCACCATCGTCGAGGGCACCGCCGGCAATACCGGCATCGGCCTCACCCTGGTCGGCAACGCGCGCGGCTACCGCAGCGTCATCGTCATGCCGGAGACCCAGAGCCGGGAGAAGATCGACTTCCTGCGCATGATCGGGGCCGATCTGCGCCTGGTGCCGGCGAAGCCGTACCGCGATCCCGGCAATTACGTCCACGTCTCGCGCCGCCTGGCCGAGGAGATCGGCGCCGTCTGGGCCAATCAGTTCGACAACCCCGCCAACCGGGAGGGCCACCGCCTCACCACCGGGCGCGAGATCTGGGAGCAGACGCAAGGCAAGCTGGACGCGTTCACCTGCGCCTGCGGCACCGGCGGCACGCTGGCCGGCGTGGCGATGGCGCTGAAGGAGCGCAATCCGCGGGTGCGCATCGTGCTCGCCGATCCCGACGGCAGCGGCCTCTATGGCTGGGTCAAGAGCGGCGACCTCACCGTCAGCGGCAGCTCGATCACCGAGGGCATCGGCCAGTCCCGCGTCCCGGGCAATCTCGAGGGTGCGCCGATCGACGATGCCGAGCGTATCCCGGACGCGGAGGCGCTGGAGCAGGTGTTCGACCTGCTCATCCACGAAGGCCTGTCGGTCGGCGGCTCGGCCGGGCTGAACGTCGCTGCTGCCATCCGTGTCGCCCGCGCGCTCGGCCCCGGCCACACCGTGGCGACGATCCTCTGCGACGGCGGCGCGCGCTACCAGTCCAAGCTGTTCAACCCGGATTTCCTGAGGGCGAAGAATCTCCCCACGCCGGCGTGGCTGACGTGACCGGCTGTTCGGCGACGCAGCTCAAGTCGCGTCGAACCCCTTGGATGCTGCTGTACTCGGCGGTGTTGCCGTCGCGCACGAAGCGGACGGCGACGTCCTGATAGACGGTCTGGGTGCCGTCGGAGGAGACCTCCCGCAGCACATGCTGCTGGCCGACCATGTCGTTGATGGTGACGGTGTGCGCGCTGGTCTGGAAGCTGACATTCAGGCGGGCGCCGTGACTGCAGCGGTAGTGCACATATTCCTGCGGTCCGGCGCATCCGCTCATCGCCAGCACCGGCGCCACGGCCAGGCCGGCGAGCATCCTCCGTGCCGAAAGCGCCGTCATCCCACACCCGTCATCGTCACGATCGCACTCCCCCGAAGGCGGCCACGAGGCCGCGAAGCCCGGCCCATTGCTGCGCCAGATAGCCGCCACTGGCAAGCGACTCTTCCGCGTCAGGGTCGCCCGTGGCCGGGTAGTCGCGGCTGAAATCCGCGGTGCCGAAGGCCATGTCCCAGAACGGGAAAACAGCGCCGTAGTTGCA
>JAJXTQ010000315.1 GCA_021783685.1 Pseudomonadota bacterium
CCGGTGGGCCATCGCCTGCGCGCGCGTCCATTGCAGCGCGGCAGCCAGATTGCGTGCGGCGGCGGGCAACGCATCGCGCTGCAGCGCGCCGCCCATGGCCATGCCGCCCAGCGCCAGGGCGACGCCCAGCAGCACGATGACCGCCATCAGCTCGATCAGCGTGAAGCCACGGGGCCGCGTGTGCAGCGCGACTACTGCCAACTGCCAAGATCCTTGTCGTAGCCCGTCCCTCCCGGTTTGCCATCGGCCCCATAGAAGATGAGATCATACGGCCCGTGCTTGCCCGGCACGCGGTAGCCGAAGGCATGGCCGAAGGGATCCACCAGTTGCGAGGGCTTCAGGTAGGGCCCTTGCCAGTCCGGGGTACTCGGCGGCGCCTTGAGCAATGCCTGCAAGTCAGGAGGGGGCGATCCGTTATCGAGGTTGTAGTTGCTGATCGCCTGCTCGATGACCCCCAGTTGTGCTTTGCCGGCGTCGTAGCGGCCTTTTTCCACGTTGTGTCCCACCGCTTGGACCACGATCACCGCCACGATTCCGAGCAGCACGATGACCGCCAGCATCTCCATCAGGGTGAATCCGCCGGAGCGGCCATGCCGCGATCGGGCAACTGGGCGTCGGCACAACCTGGAGCGGTGCTTCATCCGGTGGGCCGACGCCTCCGGCCGGACGGGCCGCGGATGCTTTGATCGGGACGCGTTGACGGGTTTCGCTGACTGCAGCACAGTGGTTCCCCCTTGGATTCCTTCGCCTCATCGATCAGTGGATGCCGCTGGTGAGGCTCAGCAGCGGCAGCAGAATGGCCAGCATGATCAGTCCGACCAGGACCGTCATCAAGACCGTCAGGGCGGGTACCATCGCTGCAAGCAGGCGGTCGATGCTGCGCGCGGCATCCGCTTCGAGCGTATCGGCGAGACGCAACAGCAGTGCATCGAGTTCGCTTGATTCTTCGCCGACCTGGACCATGGCCAGGGCGACGCGCGGCATCCAGGTCGCTTCCGAAAAGGCAGCCGCAAGGGCGTGTCCGTCGCGTACACGCTCGGCCGCCTGGCTGACATCGGCGCAGATGGCGCGGTTGCCCGCCACCCGGGCGGTGATGGCCAGCGCCGGCAGCAGGGAAACCCCGTTGCCGGTCAGGGTGCCCAGCGTCCGCGCGAGGCGTGCGGTCTCGACCTTGACCAGTAGCGGGCCGAACACGCGCAGCCGCAACAGGCGGCGATCCAGCGCGAGGCGCGAGGCCGGGTTCTTCAGCCGTTGGGCGGCCAGCACGGCCGAGGCGGCCAGACCGAGCAGGATCGCCCAGCCCCAACGCCGCAGAAACTGGCCGAGCGCCAGGACGCCGATGGTGATCCAGGGCAACGGCACGCCCATCCCGGCGAAAATCGGCACGAACGACGGCACCACATAGGTCAGCAGCAGAATCAGTGCCCCCAGCACCCCGACCAGCAGGAACGCCGGGTAGACCAGGGCATTCAGGATCGTCCCGCGCAAGGCCACGGTGCGCGCCAGGTGGCTCGACAGGCCAGTCAGCGCAATGTCGACGCGGCCGCTGGCCTCGCCGGCGCGGACCAGACTGATGAACAGTGCGGAGAAAATCGCCGATTCGGCCTCCAGGGCAGTCGACAATGGTGCGCCGCCGCGCACGCGCTCGCGGATCCGCCCGATCAGCGCGCGCGCCGGTGCGGTTTCGGGCAATTCGACGAGCAGACCCAATGCACGATCCAGGGGCTGGCCGGCGCGCAGCAGGGTGCCCAGCTGCAGCGCGAACTCGGCCTGTCCGGCCAGATCCAGCGTGCGCGGTCGCAGTCGGCGGCGCAGGACCTCCTGCCAACCCTGCACGGGCCTGGCCTCTAGCGGCATCTGCCCCTGGTCGCGCAGGCGGGCGACGGCATCCTCGGTGCTGTCGGCCTCGATCTCGCCGCGCTCCAGGTTGCCGTTCGGGGTGACTGCGCGGTAACGGAATCGCGCCATCACGACTCCTGCGTGACCCGCAGTACCTCTTCGATCGTGGTTTCGCCGGCGAGGGCTTTGACCAGACCGTCCTCGAACATGGTGCGCATGCCCGCATCCCGGGCGGCCCGCTCCAGGGCGGCGGCATCGGCCCGTTTCAGGATCTGGTTGCGGATTGCGTCGTCCAGCGGCAGGTATTCCAGGACCGTTGTGCGGCCCTGATAGGGATTGATGGCCGGGTCGAGGTCCGCGCGCGGGCGCCGTAGTCGGATCGGGCCGTCTTTGGCATAGCGCCGCAGTTGGAAGGACTCGATCACGCCTTCCGGGGGACGGTAGGTCTCGCAGACGGCGGGGTCGAGCCGCCGCACCAGCCGCTGCGCCAGAATGCCGTGCACGGTGGAGGCCAGCAGATAGTCCTCCACGCCCATGTCCTGGAGACGCGTGACCGCGGCGGCGGCACTGTTGGTATGCAGGGTGGAGAGCACCAGGTGGCCGGTGAGGGCCGACTGGATGGCGATGCGGCAGGTCTCCAGGTCGCGCATCTCGCCCACCATGATCACGTCCGGATCCTGGCGCACGATCGAGCGCAGGGCTTGTGCGAAGTCCAGGCCGATGCTGGGCTTGACCTGGATCTGGTTGATGCCCTCGAGTTGGTACTCGACCGGATCCTCGACGGTGATGATCTTGCGTTCCGGGCGGTTGAGCCGGCTGAGCGCCGTGTACAGCGTGGTGGTCTTGCCGGAGCCGGTGGGTCCGGTGACCAGCACGATGCCGTTCGGGCGGTCCAGCGCGCGCAGGAAGCCATCGAGCGCCGGCGGCGCGAAGCCCAGCGCGTCGAAGTCGAAGCGGATGCTTTCGCGATCGAGCAGGCGCAGCACCACGGACTCGCCGAAGCTCGTCGGCATGCAGCTGACGCGCACGTCGAGGGCCCTGCCGGCGACGCGGACCATCAGACGCCCGTCCTGGGGCAGGCGCCGTTCGGCGATGTTCAAGCGCGCCAGAATCTTGATGCGCGAGATGACGGCGGCGGCAAGGCGCGCCGGCGGTGCTTCGACCGCCCGCAGTAAGCCGTCGATGCGGTAGCGTACCGCCAAGTGGTCCTCGAAGGGTTCAATGTGGATGTCCGAAGCGTGCAGCTCGACCGCGCGCTGTATCAGCAGGTTGACCAGACGGATGACCGGGGCCTCGGAAGCGAGGTCGCGCAGATGCTCGATGTCGCCGGCATCGCCGTCCTCGTTCTCGCGCCCCATCGTCTCGACGATGCTGCCGAGCGCACTGCGGCCGGTGCCATACCAGCGCTCCAGCAGGCCTTCG
>JAJXTQ010000316.1 GCA_021783685.1 Pseudomonadota bacterium
GACGGTGTTGGTATTGGCCGGCCCGGCATCGACGACGATCGGCAGCAGGTTCTGCGTCGTTGTCGGATTGGGATTGCTTGCGGGCGCGGTGCCGCCGCTGCTGCCACCGCCGCCGCAGCCGGTCAGAGCCAGCGCCGCCGCCACGACCGCCGCCCGGCCGCGTGCGCCCAGCAGGCTACTGAATCTCATCGATGCTCACGCCCGCGGGCAAGAGTTGGGGGATGTAGGCCTGACCGAAAAAGGCGCGCATGTGTCCGCCCGAGTGCAACACCAGTGTCGGCTGGCGCAGCCGCACCGGACCGCGCCCGGCGCGCTTGGCCGAGGCGGCGGCCCGGTAGTCGGCATAGTAGCTGCCCAGAACCTGGCGCAGATCGGGTATCAGCGGCCCCTGCCAGGCCACGGCGAAGACCCGGCCCTGGGCCGAGACGTACTCCCTGATCACGGTGCCAGACGCCTGCCGGATCTCATGCACGGTATAGAGCGGCGCGGCGACGATGCGCCGCGTCGCCTTCAGCTTCGCCTGGTCGGCGGCGATCGACGCCTCGGTCCCGCCCAGCGCCGCGACGGCGGGGCCGGACAGAAGCAGCAGCAGCGCGAGCGCCCCCGCGGCGGATTTCATGCTGGTTCGGAACGGTGATGGACCATGCGCGCCAGTATAGTGGATCAGGCCTGGGTATTGACGACGTTGCCCGAACTGCCTATCCCCTGCAGGTTCTGGGAGAGCGCCTGGAGGAATCCGCTCAGGGACGACGATCCGCCCGATGCGCCGAGCGAAGCGAGCAGGTTCTGATAACTGGTCTGCAGTGCCGCCGTCTGGCTCGTCGTCGCGGTGTCCCCAGTGCTGCCGGCGGTCGAGGCAGCGGCGGTCGCCGTGCCGGATGACGAAGACAGTTGCTGGATCAGACCCTGCAGGTTCGATTCCATTTTGGCGACGCCGCCGCCGTGATGGCGGTGATGCCCGCTCGCGGCGGCCGACACGCCCGCGCTGATGCTGCCGTCGCCATCGCCGTCGCTGCCGGTTTGTGCCGTGGCCTGCCCCCCCTGTCCGCCCTGGGCCTGCAATGCCGCGAACAGATTGTGCATGAAGGCGCCCAGCGCCTGCAGCGGATCCTGGCTGGACGAAGTGGTGCTGCCCGTGGCGCTGGTACTCGCACTGCTGGCGGGGGTGGCAGTGGCGGCGCCGGTGCCCGAGACGCCGGCCTGCGCCAGCGCCTGGAAGATCGCGGAGAGAAAGGCACCGGGGCCGCCGGCGCCATTCGTGCCATTCGCGCCGGCAATGCCGCTGCCGTCGTTGTCGCCGTCGCTGTCGACGGTCTGATTGACGCTGCCGGTCTGATTGAGCTGGGGCAGCGTGTAGCTGTTGTTCGATAGGCCGCTGATGGTCATTTTGATCTCCGATCCAGATTCAGGGAAAGATGCGTTTCGCGAATGAGACAAGGACATCGGGCAGCAATTACCGAGCCCGGCCGCCGGGCAAAATTGTTACCAGTTGCGACTGGTCGCGGCCGTCAGCACCCCCGCGGGGGCTTCGATCGTCAACGCGACTGCCGCGATCCGGCGCGCCCCTCCACGAAGCAGCCGCCAACTCCGGATAGCCGCAGCATTGCAAGGAAAATTTTGCCGCCCGGCGCAGCGATCTTGCCGCCGCCGGCACACCATGCTGCGCCGGCGGACGGAGGCCGGGGCGATCGCCATCGGCTGACCCTTCCGATGGCGATCGGGCACTAGAATGGCGATACGGGCTCGGCAAAGAAACTCGCGAGCGGCGGAATCCACCGGAGCGGCAATGAACGATCTCAACACCCTAAAATCGCTAGGCCTCACCTTGCCCAGCGGCGCTTATCTGATCGGCAGCATCCTGTTCAGCCTCATCGGCTACGCCGCGTACCGCTACGGCAAGAAGACCTCCGCCAGCACCACCAGGTGGCTGGGAATGGCGATCATGCTCTATCCCTACGTGATCTCCACGACCTGGGAACTGTATGCCGTGGGCACGGCCTTGTGCGTCGGCCTGGTCGTCACGCGCCGATAAGCGCCGATCTATAGAGAGGCCAATATCTCCGCCGTCGTTCTCACGCGGCCGATGCGCGGGAAGATCTTGGCGATCGTCATCTGGTGCTCCTCTGCCGACATCGCGGTCATGGCGTCTTCGGCGAAGATCTGCTCATAGCCGAATTCGTAGGCGCAACGGGCGGTGCTCTCGACGCCGATATTGGTCGAAATGCCGCACAGGACGATCGTGGCGATGCCGCGGCGCCGGCAGGCCAGATCGAGCTCAGTGCCGTAAAAAGCGCCCCACTGGTGCTTGGTGATGACGAAATCGCCCGGCTCCGGCCCCATCTCGGCAACGATGGTCGCCCAGTCCGGCGGCGGCGTCTGCACCGGCATCGCCGCATCGGCGGCCGGACGCAAGGCGTCCCTTCCGTCCGGAGACGGCGTCACCCGCACCAGAAACACCGGCATTCCCTTGGTCCTGAAGGCCGCGGCCAGCGCCGCCGCCCTCTCGACCACGGCGTCCGAGGCGTACGGGGCGGTCTGCCGCGCCACGATGCCCTTCTGCAGATCGATGACCACCAGTGCCGTCCTGGAACGATCGATGGATAAATTGCGCATAGCGGTTCTCCGGGGCTGGTCTGAAGATCCGCATTTATACCGCATCGATGCCGCGGCCTCCGAGCAGTTCCGGCCCACCCTCTTCCGCCTTGATCTAGGTCAATTGTACGAACGTTCGTTCGGCTAGTATCGCCGACATTGCAGATAGGAACGGCGGTGCATAGCTTGCCGGCCGGCTCCGCCCGAGAGCAATCGTTTGGGGGTTCAATGATTCGTACGCCTTACCCGGCTTCGCTGCCCGCCCGTGCCCCCGCGCACCCGGGGGAGACGCGGTGGTGACGCCCGTGGCAGCCGACTCGCCGCGTCAGTTGCGGCACGAGGCGCAACGCCTGGAGATTCTCGCCGCGGCGGCGGACGCCATCGCCGAGCACGGCTTCCACGGCATGAGCATGCGCGGCCTGGCCCGCGCCACGGGCAACGGTCTGGCGAATTTCTACAATTACTTTTCCTCCAAGGAAGACCTGCTCTTCTCGCTGCAGACCGATGCTTTCGAGACCATGACCCGTACGGTCAATGCGGCGCTCGATGGTGTCGATGAGCACGTCGATCGGCTCTATGTCTTCGTCTTGCAGCACCTCCAGTATTCGGCCGAGCACCGCTCGGTGATGCGGGTGCTGGTGCACGAGGCCTCGGCGCTGCCCGC
>JAJXTQ010000317.1 GCA_021783685.1 Pseudomonadota bacterium
TCTGGCCGTCGCGCATGGTGATCACGCGGTCGGCGAAGACCGCCATGTCGGGCTCGTGCGTGACCAGCACCACCGTCAACCCCTGCTCGCGGTTGAGGGTCTGGATGGTGGTCATGATGTCGCTGGCCGTCTGCGAGTCCAGGTTGCCGGTCGGTTCGTCGGCCAGCAGGATGGCAGGCTCGTTGACCAGGGCGCGCGCGATGGCCACGCGCTGCTGCTGGCCGCCCGACAGCTGGTTGGGCAGGTTCTGCTCGCGACCCTGCAGGCCCAGGGCGCGCAAAGACGCCTGCGCGCGCGCTGCGCTGCCGGCCGTGCGCCCGGCATAAAACAGCGGCAGGGCGACGTTCTCCGCCGCGCTGGTGCGGTTGAGCAGGTTGAAACTCTGGAACACGAAGCCGATGCGGCGGCTGCGCACCAGAGCCAGCGCCGGCTCGCCCTGCTGCGCCATGTCGACGCCCTCCAGCAGATAGGCGCCCGAGGTCGGCCGGTCCAGGCAGCCGAGCACGTTCATGAGGGTGGACTTGCCAGAGCCGGAGGCGCCCATGATGGCGACGAATTCGCCGCGCGCGATGCTCAGGTTGACGCCGCGCAACGCGTGGACCTCGATGTCGCCGATGCGATAGACCTTGGTGAGGTCGCGCACCTCGATGACGCTGTCGCGGGAAGCCTCGGGAATGGGGGCGCTCATGGGAAGCGGAAGGGCGAACGGGCCTGCTTGCCGCCACCTTGCGCGCCGGAAACCTCGCCGGTGATGACTTCCTCGCCCGGCTTCAACGCGCCGCCCGAGATCTCGGCTGCAGTGTCGTCACGCAGGCCCACGCTCACGGCCACCTGCACGGGCCGGCCATCGCGCAGCACCCAGACATGGCTGCCCCCGCTGCGCGCATTTCCCTGCTGTGCAGCGAAACCGCTGGGGGAGAATTGCAGGGCCTGCAACGGCACCTTGAGGACATTGTTGCGTTCCTCGGTGATGATGCGCGCGTTGGCCGTCATGCCCGGCAGCAGCAACAGCCTGGGGTTGGCGACGCTGATCACGGCGTCGTAGGTGACGACGTTCTGCACCGTGATGGGGGCCTCGCGCACCTGCGCGATGCGCCCCTGAAAGATCGTGCCCGGATAGGCCTCCACCGTGAAGGTCGCCCGTTGTCCCACATGCACGCCGCCGATGTCGGATTCGCTCACGTTGGTGTCCACCTGCATGCGCGTCAGATCCTGTGCGATGAGGAACAGCGTGGGAGTCTGAAAGCTCGCCGCCACCGTCTGGCCGACGCTGACGTTGCGCGACACCACGGTGCCATCGACCGGGGAGACGATGTCGGTGTAATTGAGGTTGACCTGCGCCCCTTCCAGGGCCGCTCTGCGCTGCAGGATGGTGGCCTTGTCGAGCGCCACCTGGGCCGTTGCCTGGCGGTAGGCGCTGCGGTCGCTGTCGACGGTATCGCGCGACACGATGCCGCGCCCCAGCAGCGCGCCATCGCGCTCGTAGTTGACCCGCGCATACTCCAGGCTGGCCTCGTCCTTGGCCAGTTGCGCCTGCGCGCTGGAAAGATTGGCCCTGGCCTGGTCGACCGCCACCTGGAAGGATTTGGGGTCGATCTTGGCACACAGTTGGCCGGCCTTGACGCGCGTGTTGTAGTCGCAATAAAGCGCCTGGATCGGTCCGGACACATAGGAGCCGACCTGCACCGTGACCACCGGATTGACGTTGCCGGTGGCGATCACCGAACGCACGATGTCACCCTTCTCCGCCGCCGCCGTGACATATTGCAACGGCGGCACGCGCCGCGCCCACCAGACGGCTGTTGCGGTGGCCGCCAGCGCCATCATCAGGACTAGCCACCAGCGGGATGCAATGCGTAATTTCATGGGCCGTGCGGCCGGCCTGCGGCAGGCCACATGCGATGGGAAGAAGTCATACAACCCTAGCCTAAGCGAACGGCTTGCGAAAGCACAATCAGCCTGTCGGCAGAGGTCGCCCACGTCGCACGAGGATGGAGTCCCCAGGAACCGTCAGCGCGCGGAGGTCGGCGGCGCCGCGTCATTGGCATCCATGCCGTAGGGCGCGTACTCATACTTCTGCGGCCGGATGCCGGCGATCAACTGCTCCAGGTCCGCGCTGCCGACGCTGATGGGCACGGGCAGGATCTGCCTGGCCTCGACAACCTTGCGCACCCGCTCCCAGTCGATCGCAGGAATGTCGCCTTTGCGCTGCTCCTTGTAGTGGATGAGCGCATCCATGGCGCGTATCAGCATGCTGTCGCGGTCGTCCGGGTAGCCTGCCACTGGCTCGGATACGCTCAGATAGAGTTCGCCGTCCCGCATTCCCACAAGCACGGGCCGGTCGATGATGCGCACCGGCGTACCAGTCCGCACGCGCGGGAAAAAATAGGCGGCGTTCTCGGGATAGAGATGCAGGCAGCCGTGGCTCACGCGCATGCCCACCCCCCAGGGGCGGTTGGTGCCATGGATGTAGATTTGCGCAAAGCCGGTCTCCAGGGCCAGCATGCCCATGGGATTGTTGGGGCCGGGGGGGAAATAGTCGGGGAAATCGGGCTCGCCCTGCTGACGATGTTCCTCCTGGATGTCCTTCGGCACCCACCAGGAGGGATCCCTGTACTTGGCGATGATACGGGTGTCGCCCAAAGGCGTGGACCAGCCCGGGCGCGCAATGCCGACCGGAAAAGTCACCACGGTGGCCACCTCGTTCGCCTTGTGGGGCGGGAAATAGTACAGTCGGCGCTGCGGGATGTTGACGACTATGCCCACCCAGGGCCGCGGCGGCAGGATGAACTCGGTGGGCACGACGATGCGGCGCCCGGCGCCGGGCAGCCAGACCGACACGCCAGGATTGGCGGCGGTGATTTCGTCGTAGCCGAGGTCGTAATGGCGCGCGATGTCGAGCAGGGTGTTGCGCGGATCGGCCACCACCACGCGCAGCTGGCCGACGACGTTGCTGCCGTCGGTAGGAAGTGGAAAGCTGGCGCCCCAGCCCCAGACCGGCCAACCCCACAGAAACAGGGCGACCACATGAAGTGTCCAGCGTGCAGCGGGAATTTGCGATCGAATTCGTTTCATGGCTTGCGCTCGGCCATCTGGAAATTGCGTCCGTGGGCGCTCCTGGCCCTCCTCGCCCTTGGCCTGCACGCGGCGTCCGCTGCGGCGGGCCGGCCGTGGATATTGGTGGACACCAAGACACTGAGCCTGACGGTCTATTCTTCCGGCAATCGCGTGCTTGCGCGTTTCCACAACATTGC
>JAJXTQ010000318.1 GCA_021783685.1 Pseudomonadota bacterium
CGCTCCTCATGGGGGCGCTGCTGCTGTCGGGCCTGCTCGCGTACCGGCTGCTGCCGCTGTCGGCGCTGCCGCAGGTCGACTACCCCACCATCCGGGTCCTGACGTTCTATCCCGGCGCGAGCCCCGAGGTCATGACCAGCGCGGTGACGGCGCCGCTGGAACGGCAGTTCGGGCAGATGCCGGGCCTCAACCAGATGTCCTCCACCAGCTCCGGCGGCGCTTCCGTCATCACCCTGCAGTTCAGCCTCGATCTCACCCTGGACGTGGCCGAGCAGGAAGTACAGGCGGCCATCAACGCGGCGGGAACGTTCCTGCCCCCCGACCTGCCGGCACCACCGATCTACAACAAGGTCAACCCCGCTGACGCGCCCATCCTGACGCTCGCCCTGACCTCGAAAACCCTGCCGCTGTATCAGGTGGAAGATCTCGCCGATACCCGGCTGGCACAGAAGATTTCCCAACTGCCCGGCGTCGGGCTGGTGAGCCTCAGCGGCGGCCAGCGGCCAGCCGTGCGCGTCCGCGCCAACCCCAAGGCGCTGGCGGCCTACGGTCTCAACCTCGACGATCTGCGCACCTCGATCGGCAACGCCAACGTCAACCAGGCCAAGGGCAGCTTCGACGGCCCGAGCCGCGCCTACACCATCGATGCCAACGACCAGCTGAAGTCGGCCACTGAGTACCAGTCGCTCGTCATCGCCTACCGAAACGGCGCGCCGATACGCCTTTCCGATGTGGCCGACGTGGTGGATGACGCCGAGAACGTGCGGCTCGCCGCCTGGACCAATGAAACGCCGGCAGTGATCCTCAACATCCAGCGCCAGCCCGGAGCAAACGTGATCGAGGTGGTCGACCGCATCAAGCGCCTGCTGCCCCAGTTGCAGGTCGCTCTGCCCGCCGCCGTGGACGTCGCCGTGCTCACCGACCGCACCGTCACCATCCGCGCCTCGGTCAAGGACACCCAGTTCGAGCTGCTGCTCGCCGTCGCCCTGGTGGTGATGGTGATTTTCATCTTCCTGCGCAATGCTTCCGCCACGCTCATTCCGAGCATTGCCGTGCCGATTTCCCTGGTCGGGACTTTCGGCGTCATGTACCTGGCGGGATTCAGCATCAACAACCTGACGCTGATGGCGCTCACCATTGCCACCGGCTTCGTGGTGGACGACGCCATCGTGATGATCGAGAACATCAGCCGCTACATCGAGCAGGGCATACCGCCGCTGAAGGCCGCCCTCAAGGGCGCCGAGCAGATCGGCTTCACCATCATCTCGCTCACTTTCTCCCTGATCGCGGTGCTGATCCCCCTGCTCTTCATGGGCGATGTGGTGGGACGGCTGTTCCGGGAATTCGCCATCACCCTGGCGGTAGCCATCCTGATCTCGGCGGTGGTTTCCCTCACCCTGACCCCGATGCTGTGCGCCAAGCTCCTGCGCCACCAGACGGAGTCGGAACATGGCGCATTCTACCGGACCATCGGGCGGATGTTCGACAACGTGATCGCGCGCTACGGCAAGATGCTCGACTGGGTGCTGGACCGCCAGGGCGCAACCCTGCTGGTGGCCATCGCCACCCTCGTCCTCACCGTGGTGCTCTACATTTTCATACCCAAGGGATTCTTTCCGGTGCAGGACACGGGCCTGATCCAGGGCATTTCCGAGGCATCCCAGTCCATTTCCTTCCCCGCCATGGCGGAACGCCAGCAGGCCCTGGCCAAAGTAATCCTGCAAGACCCGGCGGTGGAGAGCCTGTCCTCGTTCATCGGCGTGGACGGCGCCAGCGCCACCCTCAACAGCGGTCGCCTGTCCATCAATCTGAAGCCGATCGAGCAACGCGACAAAGCCTCGGACGTGATCCGGCGCCTGCAGCCGAAGCTGGCCGAGGTGCCGGGGATCACCCTGTACATGCAGCCGGTGCAAGATCTCACCATCGAGAACCGGGTGAGCCGCACCCAGTATCAGTTCGCGGTGCAGGATACCGACCCCCGGGAGCTCAGCCTGTGGGTGCCCAGACTGGTGGAGCGGCTCGCCCGGCTGCCGCAACTTGCCGACGTAACCAGCGACCTGCAGGACCATGGCCTGCAGGCATTCATCGCCATCGACCGCGATACCGCCGGGCGCCTCGGCATCACCCCGGCAGCGATCGACAACGCCCTGTACGACGCCTTCGGCCAACGCCTGGTGTCCACAATTTTCACCCAGTCGAACCAGTACCGCGTAGTGCTGGAGACGAAGCCCGAGTTTCAGCAGGGCCTCGACGCCATCAACAACATCTACGTCACCTCGGCCAGCGGCGCGCAAGTGCCTCTCGGCACCATCGCCCGCGTCACCGAACAGCCGACCCCGCTTTCGGTGAACCACCTGGGACAGTTCCCGGCGGCCACCATTTCCTTCAACCTGGCGCGCGGCGCCGCGCTGGGCGATGCGGTCAAGGCCATCGAAGCCGCCAAGCTGGAGATCGGCATGCCCCCAAGCGTGCAAACCAGCTTCCAGGGGGCGGCGCTGGCCTTCCGGGGCTCTCTCGCCAACGAGGTGTTCCTGCTCCTGGCGGCGGTGGTCGCCATGTACATCGTGCTGGGCGTGCTTTACGAAAGCTACATCCACCCCATCACCATCCTCTCTACCCTGCCCTCCGCCGGGGTCGGGGCACTGCTGGCGCTGATGCTGTCGAAGAATGACCTCGGCATCGTCGGCATTATCGGCATCATCCTGCTGATCGGCATCGTCAAGAAAAATGCCATCATGATGATCGACTTCGCCCTGGATGCGGAGCGCAAGGGGGGAAAGACGCCGCGCGAGGCGATCTACCAGGCTTGCCTGCTGCGCTTCCGGCCGATTTTGATGACCACCATGGCGGCGCTCCTGAGCGCCCTGCCGCTGATGCTGGGAACCGGGATGGGGGCCGAGCTGCGCCAGCCATTGGGCATCACCATGGTCGGCGGGCTGCTGGTCAGCCAGGTGCTCACCCTGTTCACCACCCCGGTGATCTACCTTGCTTTTGACCGGCTGTCCCTGCGTTTCGCCGCGTGGCGCGGACGAGAACAGCCGGTGGCAGCCGAAGGGACTGACGGCGCTGAACTATGAACCTGAAAAAATCTGTTAACCACGGAGATCACGGAGGACACGGAGTTCTATTAAAGTGTTATGCAGATTTCATGCGCCAACTGTCAGGTGACGCCAATAACTACCATAATATCTTGTCTTTCTTCGTGCTCTCCGTGATCTCCGTGGTTCAATCCAGGTTTATAGGATGAGCA
>JAJXTQ010000319.1 GCA_021783685.1 Pseudomonadota bacterium
CCAGCCCGCCCATGGTCTCGATCCCGAGCGACAGCGGGATGACGTCGAGCAAGAGCCAGTCCGCGCCGTCGCGGCGATTGCCCGCGAGCACGTCGGCCTGGCGCGCGGCGCCCAAGGCCACCACTTGGTCGGGGTCGAGATCAGTCAGGGGCGGCCGGCCGAAGCAGCGGGCGACCGCCGCGCGCACCTGGGGCATGCGGCTGGCGCCACCCACCAGCACCACGCCATCGATCTGCTCGGGCGTGAACCCGGCGTCGCGCAGCGCGCGGCGGGTGAGCTGCAAGGTCTTTTCCACCAGATCCGCGGTCAGTTCGGCGAAGCGGTCGCGGCTGATCTGCCGCACCGTCGACGTGCCGGTGTCACTGTCCAGAACGATTTCCACGACCTCCGTGGAGGTCAGGGCTTCCTTTACACTGCGCGCCTGGGTGAGCAGTTCGCCGTAGCCCGCCGGCGTCAGGGCAAGCCCGGTCTCGGAGACGAAGGCGTCGGCCAGCCGGCGATCGAAATCATCCCCGCCGAGCGCGGTGTTGCCGGCAGTGGCGAGCACTTCGAACACACCCTGACGCAAGCGCAGCACGGACAGGTCGAAGGTACCGCCGCCCAGATCGTAGATGGCATAGACACCCTCGCTGGCGTTGTCGAGCCCATAGGCCACGGCGGCGGCGGTGGGTTCGTTGAGCAGCCGCAGCACCTCGATCCCGGCCAGGCGGGCGGCATCGCGCGTGGCCTGACGCTGGGCGTCGTCGAAGTAGGCGGGCACGGTGATCACCGCGCCCTCCAAGGGTCCGCCCAGCGCGATCTCGGCGCGCTGGCGCAGCGATTTCAGGATTTCGGCCGAGATTTCCACGGGCGAGAGCGGCCCGCGCGGCGTATGAAAACGCACCGGGCCCTCATCGGTGGCGAGGTCGTAGGGCAGGGGGCCGGCCGCGCCGACATCCGCCGCGCCGCGGCCCATGAAGCGCTTGATGGAGCGGAAGGTGGTGCGCGGATGGGCGCCGGCCAGCGCCTGCGCCGCGCGTCCGACCTGCACCCCGCCGTCGGGCAGGAAGCTGACCACCGAGGGCAGCAGCGCCGCCCCGGCCTCATCGAGGAGGATGTGGGCGCTGCCATCCGCTTCGACGGTCGCCACCAGCGAATGGGTGGTGCCGAGATCGATCCCCACCGCCCGGCGCAGCGCGATGGGGGTTTCGCTCGTGCTGCCCGGTTCGAGAATCTGCAGCAGGCTCATGGCGTCTCTCCGTCGGCGGCGAGCTGGGCCTGTTCGATCAGGCGGCGCAGAAAATGGAGCTGGCGTACGAGGTCCGCGGCGGCGGCCGTATTGCCACGCTCGTCCAGCGCCTCGAACAGGCCGGCTTCGAGGCGCGCGCGCTCGGCCAGAAAGCCGTCGCACAGGGCGTTCAGGCGCAGGCCGTCCCCGGCGCGGCGAGCATCGTCGAGGGCTTCATGCCAGTCCATCTGTTGAAGAAGAAGGTCCGCCGGCAAGGGGACGGAACCGGCGGACAAGACTTCCACCCCGCGCAAGGCAAGCAGGTGGGTGGAACGGGTGAGTGGATCCTTGAGGTGCCGATAGGCTTCGTTGATGCGGGCCGCGGCCTCGACCGCGGCGCGGCGCCCCGCGGCGTCCAGATGGGCATGGCGGTCCGGGTGCGCGCTGCGTTGCAGATCGAGATAGCGCCGCTCGAGTTCCGTGGGATCCTGCGCGAACACCGCCGGCAGGCCGAACACGGCGAAATAGTCGACGGCGAGGCTTGCGGTCATGGGGATCTGCCTGCGGACCGGACCGCCATCGTCAGGCGCTCACGCTGAAGCTTTCGCCACAACCGCAGGCGCTCTTGGCGTTGGGGTTTTCGAACTTGAAGCCCTCGTTGAGGCCCTCGCGCACGAAATCGAGCGTGGTGCCCATCAGATAGGGCAGGCTGCGCGCGTCGATGACCACGGTCATGCCGTGGCTTTCGAAGCACTGATCGCCGGCTTCGACGGCGTCCGCGAATTCCATCACATAGCTCATGCCGGAACAGCCGCTGGTCTTGACGCCCAGGCGGATGCCGACCCCCTTGCCGCGCCCGCCCAGGGAACGCTGCATCTTTGCCGCCGCACGTTCGGTCAGTATCACGCTCATGACTGTGCCCTCACACCGAAAACGAGCTGCCGCAACCGCAGGTGGTCTTGGCATTGGGGTTGCGGATGATGAAGCGGGCGCCATCCAGGCCCTCCTCGAAGTCCACCTCCGCGCCGGCGAGATAGGCAAAGCTCATGGGGTCGACCACCACGGCCACGCCGTCCTGATCGAACAGGCTGTCGTCCTCGGCGCTGGTCTCCTCGAAGGCGAAGCCGTAGCTGAAACCCGAGCAGCCGCCGCCGGTCACGTAGACCCGCAGCTTGAGCGCGGCGTTGTTTTCCTCGCTGATCAGGTCCTTGATCTTGCCGATGGCGTTGGACGTGAGCAGCAAGGGGGGTGGGGTGGGCGTGGCGACGGCGGACATGGCGATTCTCCCAAGGTGAACGGTCAGGCCGCGGAGGCGGCGGATTCGGGTTCGATGCCCTGCTTGGCGCGGTAGTCGGCGACGGCGGCCTTGATGGCATCCTCGGCCAGCACCGAGCAGTGGATCTTGACCGGCGGCAGGGCCAGTTCCTCGGCGATCTCGGCGTTCTTGATGGTGAGCGCCTCCTCCAGGGTCTTGCCCTTCACCCATTCGGTGACGAGCGAGCTCGAGGCGATGGCCGAGCCACAGCCGTAGGTCTTGAAGCGGGCATCCTCGATGATGCCTTCGGGGCTGACCTTGATCTGCAGACGCATCACGTCCCCGCAGGCCGGGGCGCCGACCATGCCGGTGCCGACGTCGGTTTCGGCGGTGTCGAGGTTGCCCACGTTGCGGGGATTCTCGTAGTGATCCATGACCTTGTCGCTGTATGCCATCGGAATGACCTCCTTCGCAGTTGGATCAATGAGCGGCGGCCCATTGCACCGTGTTCAGATCGATGCCCTGCAGATGCATGTCCCAGAGCGGGGAGAGCGCGCGCAGCTTGCCGACCTTGTCCTTGAGCAGCGCGACGGCGAAATCGATGTCCTGTTCCGTGGTGTAGCGGCCCAGGGTGATGCGCAGCGAGCTGTGCGCGAGTTCGTCGCTGCGCCCCAGCGCGCGCAGGACGTGCGAGGGTTCCAGGCTCGCCGAGGTGCAGGCCGAGCCGCTCGACACGGCGAGCTCCTTGACCGCCATCATCAGCGACTCGCCTTCGACGAAG
>JAJXTQ010000320.1 GCA_021783685.1 Pseudomonadota bacterium
GGCCACCCTTTGCGACAGCGCGCCACCGGAGACCGTCAACGGACCGTACGAAGCCGAGGTGATTTACCGGCGTTCGTGGACGAACCTTGACGCGGTCGAACTGGCCACGCCGGATTGAGTGGACGAGTTCAACCATCGCAGACTGCCGCGACCCGCCGGGAACATTCCGCTAGGATGCCGAAGTGCCTTCGCGTCGGCGACAGGCCGCGCTGCCTCTGACCGCACGATGCGAAGCAAAGAGCCACGCAGATGCCCGGAGCGGTTCAGGTGCCGAACCCAGCGCACGCCGGTCGCCCTGTTGGCGCGTGCGAAAAAGCGCAAGCCGGCGTGCGAGAAAATCGATGGCCGCAGTGACTCGCTTCGGATCACACAGCGCCTGCTGCCGCCGCACAAAAAAAGACCGCCGGGGATCCCCGGCGGTCTTTCGAGTGAGCGATCGATCGCCGGCGATTCAGGCGGTCTGGGTCTTGGTGAGCCGCGTCAGCTCGGCAATGCGGGCCACGCACTGAACCGCGAAGCCGCCAAGCGCGTAGATGCCCCAGGCCAGCACCACGAAGCCCCAGTGAATGGGCGCCGCAAACAGTTCTTCGGCGTAGAAGAAGGTGTGGCCCCACTCGTTCAGGCCCAGGTTGGGCATGATCAGGATCGGGCCGGCCACCACCAGCGACAGCGGCACCGAAACGCGCTGCGTGAACTGGGGAAGGCGGGTGTGCACCCACGTCCAGGCGAAGGTCAGGCCGACCAGAGCCGCCGGAATCGCGAAGTAGAACAGCGCGATGTGCGTCGGGGTGAAGTCGGTGTCGCGGATGGTGGTCTGATGCCACGCCGCATCGGCTTCGACGAAGAGCCCGAAGATCACGGCCGCCAGGATGCTGGCGACGGCCAGCAGGGTCAGCACATAGTAATACCGCTTCAGTTCTTCCTGCGGCGAGATGGCCAGAACGTTACGATCCCGCGTGAACCACAGGACGGCGACCGCAATGGCGCCGACCAACGGGATCACCGTCATTTGGACATAGAACAGGCTCATCCAATAGGTTTGGAATTCCGGCTCGAAGTAGTCCATGCCGACGCTGAAGGAATAGTTCTGCTGATACCAGCGGTAGACGCCGAACAGCAATCCGGCGAGCAATCCGACGCCCACGGCGAAAAGCCAGGGGCCACGGGCGGAGGGGGCGGCTTCAGTCGCGGCGGGGACGGCCCGACTGGACGGCATTACGGCACTCATTGATGAAATCTCCTCGGGGTCGAATAACTATTGTGGATAGCCATGATCTGCGTCATGTATCGGTAACCGTACGCCCGCCTGAACGGTCAGTCAAGATGTTTGTGCATTTCATTCATTGACATTTCCAATCAAATTTGATTGGTGCATTGCGACATGAGGATGATTCAGCCATGCCCGCATTGACGGATGCGCTTGCTGTAAAGCGGCTCTTGTCGAAGCTCGGCATCTGCTCGCGGACCGAAGCCGAAGCCGCCATCCACGCGGGTCGCGTGGCCGTGAACGGTCAGGTGATGCGTGATCCCTTGCGCCGGGTGCGGCTGGACCGGGATCGGCTGACGATCGACGGAAATCCCGTGACGGCCTCGGCGCCCCGCTACCTCATGCTCAACAAGCCCCGCGGGCTGGTCAGTACGCGCCGCGACGAACGCGGCCGGCCGACGGTGTACGAGGCGCTCGGGGAGGCAGCCGGCACGCCGGGTCTGGCCCCGGTCGGGCGGCTCGATCAGGCCAGCGAAGGACTCTTGCTGTTCAGCAACGATCACACCTGGGCTGCCGGCGTGACTGCGCCCGGAAGCGGTCTGGAGAAGCGCTACCACGTCCAGATCGACGGCCTGGGGGACGAGGCGCTGCTGGCGGCCTTGCGGGCCGGCGCGGATTGTCAGGGCGAGTGGCTGCGGGTCGCGTCAGCCGCTCTGCTTCGTCAAGGAGACAAGAACAGCTGGCTGGCGCTGGGTTTGACCGAGGGGCGCAACCGCCATCTGCGCAGGCTGCTCGCGGCCTGCGGTTTCGAAGTGCGGCGCCTGGTGCGCGTCGCCATCGGTCCGCTGCCCCTGGGTGATCTGCCGAAGGGCGCCTGGCGATCGCTCGAGCCTGGGGAGATCGATGCGCTCAGCCGGCCGAGTCCGCCCGGCTCACAGCGCTGAACGGGCGGATCAGGTGGCGACGACGCGCACCCGCCGCGCCGCTTCGGCGGCCCGTGCGCGCGCCTCGTCGATGGTGTCCGCCCGCGCGAGCGCCACGCCCATGCGTCGCCGCACATAAGACACCGGCTTGCCGAACAGGCGCAGATCGCTTTCCGGCACCGCGAGCGCTTCCGCGAGGCCCTCGAAGGCGACCCCGGGCGCATCCACGCCGCCGTAAATCACGGCGCTGGCAGCAGGGCGCAGCAGCCGGGTATCCACCGGCAGTCCCAGGATCGCGCGGGCATGCAGATCGAACTCGCTCTGCATCTGGCTGGCGAGCGTCACGAGCCCGGTGTCGTGCGGGCGCGGGCTGACTTCGCTGAACCACACCGCATCGCCGCGCACGAACAGCTCCACCCCGAAGATCCCCCGGCCGCCGAGGCGGTCGGTGACCCGACGGGCGATGTCGTGCGCCCGCTCCAGCGCCAGCGCGCTCATCGGTTGCGGTTGCCAGCTCTCGACATAGTCGCCGTCGACCTGGCGATGGCCGATGGGCGCGCAGAACCGGGTTTGCACGTGTCCTGCGGCGTCGGCCGCCCGCACGGTGAGCAGCGTGATCTCGAAGTCGAACGCGATCCATTGCTCGGCGATGACCCGTCCCCGATCCACCCGCCCGCCGCTGCGCGCGGCGGCCCAGGCGGCGGGCATCTCGTCGATCGTTCGGACCACCGACTGGCCTTTGCCCGAGGACGACATGACCGGCTTGACCACGCACGGCAGGCCGATCGCGCCCGTGATGGCGGCGTTGAGCGCGGCTTCGGAGTCGGCGAAGGCGTAGCGCGAGGTGGGCAGGCCCAAGGTTTCGGCAGCGAGGCGCCGGATGCCTTCGCGCTGCATGGTCAGCCAGGCGGCTTCGGCGGTCGGGATGACTTGCGTGAGGCCCTCGGCTTCGAGTTCGCGCAGGGTTTCGGTGGCGATGGCCTCGATTTCCGGGACCACCCAGTGTGGCCGTTCCAGCGTGATGAGGGCGCGCAGCGCGGCGCCGTCGGTCATGTCCAGCACATGGGCGCGGTGGGCGAGGGCATGGCCCGGCGCATCCGCGTAGCGATC
>JAJXTQ010000321.1 GCA_021783685.1 Pseudomonadota bacterium
CGGGCGCCGCCACCGGTGCGGTGGTGGGCGACCGCTGGAACAGCGCCAGCGGCCGCACCGAGTCGGTCCCGCAGCAGGTGGAACGCTGCCAGACCCGTGACAATTTCCGCCAGGTGCTTAGCGGCTACGACGTGCGCTACCGCTTCCAGGACCGCGAATACAGCACCCGTCTGCCCTACGACCCGGGCAAATGGCTGACCCTGAATGTGAGTTTCACCGTGGCAGATGATCCGCGTGGTGAACGCTGGAACAACGGCCACAACAGTTGGACGCGCTGAGGCTCATCCGAGCGCAGTTGCTCCCCATCCAAAGGAGAATGACCATGTTACGCAAGCTTCTTATTGCAACCACCCTGTTGGCCGCATCCGGAACCGCCTTCGCCAGCCAGGCCTATGTCTATGGCCGTGTGGCGCCCGTCGATCCGAGCTTCGCCGTCTCGTACGGTTCGGGGCCCTACAACAGCGGATTCAGCGTGATGTACTCATCGGGCGGCGTCCCCTATTGGGGCGTACCCTATGGCTATGCACCGGCCCCGGTCATCGTGGTCCCGCCTCCTCGTTACCGGGTTTATTCGGTGCCACCCGGCCACGCCTACAAGCATGGTCATGGGCATGGCTGGAAAAAAAGCTACTACCGAGATGATCGCCCTGATTTCCATCGTGACGACAGGCGTGATGACTGGCGCGACGACCGGCGCCACGATCGCTATTGACTGCTGCATCCCGGTCCGGCGGCAGGCGGCCTGAAGCCTGCCGCCCCCATTCCCTGTCGCTTGTTTTAAGCTTGCACATTGCACACCCTGCGACAGGACGCTCGATTGAAGCTCCCCAAAGGTCTCCTTCCATTCGTGATTTCCAGCATGCTGACGGGGTGCTATCCCCTGCATGCCACGTTGGGCCATCTGGACCTGATGGCCCGGCGCCAGCCGGTCGACGTGCTGGTCGCTGACCCAGCCACGCCGGAAGCGCTCAAGGCCTGGCTGGCACGCGTCGCAGCGATGCGCGAATTCGCCAGCCGCGAGTTGGCGCTGCCGGACAACGGTTCATACCGCCGGTACGCCCGGCTGAACGGCGACTATCCGGTATGGAGCGTCTGGGTGACGCCGGAATTCGATCTGGCGCCGCGCCAGTCGTGCTTCCCCATCTCCGGCTGCGTGCCCTATCGGGGGTATTACGCTCGGGACGCGGCCGACCAGTACGCGGAGCCGTTTCGCGCGGCGGGCGACGATGTCATCGTCGGCGGCGTCACCGCGTATTCCACGCTGGGCTATTTCGACGACCCCCTCACCTCGGCCATGCTGCACCTGCCCGACGAGCGGCTCGCCGGGCTGATCTTTCACGAGCTCGCCCATCAGGTGGTGTACGTGAAAAACGACGCGACCTTCAACGAATCCTTCGCGCGCGCGGTCGAGATCGAAGGCACACTGCGCTGGCTGGTACAGCAGCAGGACGCCGCGAGCCTCGCCGCCTATCGCGCCGGACTGGTCCGCGCCGACGCCTTCTTCGATTCGATCAAGGCCACCCGAGCGGCGCTGGCCGGCCTCTACGCCTCGTCGCTCGGCGATGAGGCGAAACGGCGGGGGAAGGCACGCATCTTCGAGACCCTGCGCGAAACCCAGCGGCAGCGCACGCAGCTGGACCCCGCCTGGTCGGTCTACGACCCCTGGTTTGCCGGCGAACTCAACAACGCCAGGCTCGCCGCAGTCGCGACCTATTTCGACGAGGTGGAGCGGTTTCGAGAACTGCTGGCCGAACAGGGTGGCGACTTCGGCGCATTCTATGCGGCGGTGAAAATGCTCGCCGCGACGCGACGCGGATCGCCCGCGTCAGCCCTTGATGCAGACCAGCGGTTTGAGCTTGGCCACCTTGCGCGCGAGCCCGGCATGGTCGGCCGCCTCGACCACCGCGCTGACATCCTTGTAGGCACCCGGCGCCTCTTCCGCGACGCCGCGTAGCGAGGGGCTGCGGATCAGGATACCCTGACTGGCGAGTTCATCCACCAGCGCCCGACCCTGCCACTGACGGGTCGCCTGATGGCGGCTCATGGCGCGCCCGGCGCCGTGGCAGGCCGAACTGAAGGCGCGCGACATGCCGGCCTCGGTGCCCACCAGAATGTAGGACGCGGTGCCCATGCTGCCGCCGATCAGCACCGGCTGGCCGATGTCGCGCAGGTCATTGGGCAGCGCCGGATGGCCGGGTCCGAAGGCGCGCGTCGCCCCCTTGCGATGCACATACAGGCGACGCGTCTGTCCTTTGACCGTATGCCATTCTTCTTTGCAGGTGTTGTGCGACACGTCGTAGATCAGACTCAGATGCGAGCCCGGCAGCACGTCGGCAAACACCTCGCGGGCAAGGTGGGTGATGACCTGCCGGTTGGCCAGCGCGCAGTTGACCGCCGCGCGCATGGCGCCAAGATAGGACTGGCCGAGCGGGGAATGGATCGGAGCGCAGGCGAGTTCGCGGTCGGGCAGGTCGATGCCGTAACCCGGCGCGGCGATCACCATCTGCCTGAGGAATTCGGTGCCGATCTGGTGCCCCAACCCGCGCGAGCCGCAGTGGATGCTGACCACCACCTCGCCCAGCTGCAGGCGAAAGCGGTCGGCCGCCTTGCTGTCGTAGATTTCGACGATTTCCTGCAGTTCGAGGTAATGGTTGCCGGAACCCAGGGTGCCGATTTCGTCGCGCTGGCGCCGCTTGGCCTGATCGGACACCTGGTCCGGCTCGGCGCCGGACATGCAGCCGTGTTCCTCGATGCGATCAAGGTCGGCCGCGCTGCCGTAGCCGTGTTCGACCGCCCAGCGCGCGCCGCCGCGCAGCATCGCATCCATCTCGGTGGGGCCCAGGCGCAGCTGGCCGGTGCTACCCAGCCCGGCCGGAATACGGGCAAACAGACGGTCCGCGAGCCGCTGCTTGAGCGGCGCAATATCCGCGGCCTTCAACCCGGTGTGCAGGGTGCGCACGCCGCAGGATATGTCGAAACCGACCCCGCCGGCCGACACCACCCCGCCGTCATCGGCATCGAACGCCGCCACCCCGCCGATCGGGAAACCATAGCCCCAGTGGGCATCGGGCATGGCATAGGCCGCCTCGACGATGCCCGGCAGGGTGGCCACATTGGTGAGCTGCTCGAAGACTTTTTCGTCCATGTCGCGAACCAGGGCCTGATCCGCGTAGATCACCGCCGGCACGCGCATCTTCCCGAACGGCGCAACGCGCCATTCGACCTCCGATACCCAGA
>JAJXTQ010000009.1 GCA_021783685.1 Pseudomonadota bacterium
CTGTTGAGTTCGAGCATCGGCCGCATCCCCACGATGCCCTTGAGGTAGATGCCGACCTTGTCCCGGCAGGCCTGCTCCGCCTCGCCGCCCGCCGCCGGCTTGCCGGGATCGAGCCACGCCGCCGGCGGCCGCGCGGTGAGCGGCGCGCCGCTGGCGGCGTCGGTGATGCGGAAGCTGATGTCTGCGTACTCGCCCTCCCGCGCGCGCTTTGCGCCGCCCACCGGTTTGACCCCGAACTCGACGGCCACGCCGTTGTGGACAATGCGCCCGGCCTGGTCCGGAAGGCTCGCCGCCGGGTCCGCCGCTTGCGCCAGCCCGCAGCAGGCGGTGGCGACCAGGGCGGCGGCCCAGTGCCGGAGAGGCGATTTGCCGTTCATGATCTGCCCTCCTTGCCCTCACTCGACCCGCAGGATGCCCCACAGCCCCATCGCGTTGCCTGAGCCGCCCTGGTCGCGGAACAGGTAGTCTCCGGGAACCGCCATCTCGCCGCCTGCACTCGGCAGGACGATGTCGAAGTGGTTAGGCGCGGTGATGCTTTCCTGGGCGCCCAGGTACATCGACATCGGGTTGTAGCCGATGCGCTGTGATGACACGTCCCCTGCGAGATAGGGTGCGCGCTGCCAGACGTGGCCATGCAGGTTGAACGTCGATCCGCGGTGCGTGGTATGCGGCGCCACCACGTGGAGGCGTGCCGCGTCGCCAGCGCGGGCGCTGAACACCGGCGTCGCCGGATCGCCTCCAACCAGGGGGTTGCTGTAGGCGTCGTGGGCGTTGGTCACATCGCCGTACCCCATGCCGCCGCCGTGCCCCCTGCCGATCGGCGAGTTGGGCGCGAGCCCGAAGCGGAACCAGAGCGGCTCGGACCCGTAGTTGAAGCTCGCCTGGCCGCCGTCCTGGCTGTCCTCCGGCACCGCCGAGTCGCCGTGGGTCTCGATGCACTCGACCGGGCTGCCATCGCCGTAGCGGTGGTTCATGCCCTTGACCATGACCAGCGAGAAGTCGCGGAAGCTGTCGCCTGAACTGGTCGTCACCATCGCCGACGCGCGGCTGAGGCGCGTGGATCCTTCGCCCTGGCGGTCGCCCACCTGGTCGGACTCGACCCAGGTCGACCCCTCTGGCTCGATCACCAGCGACCCGACCAGCCCACGCTGGCCCTGCTTGATCTTGTCCGCCGGCATCAGGCTCGAGCCGCCGAGCTCGACCGGGGTCGCGACCATCCTGACCTGGCCCGTCAGCCTGAGCGTCGTCTCGTCGAGGGCGAGGTCGCCGGCGTACCACTGGAACTTCTTGCTGAGTCCCGGCCCGACGATCCCGTTCGGGTTGACGCCGACGGCCGCGCCGTCGCTGGCGGTGACGTCGTAGCCGACCAGCTGCGGGTGCAGGCCGATGTAGCTCGACGGCCGGACCAGGTTGCTCTGGAAGGTGGTGACCCCCTGCGGATGGTTGCGGTCGCGGTTCACCACGCCCATCAGCGTGTTGTAGGTCGCGAGGTCAGGCATCACCTCGGGCAGCCGGTTGCGCAGCGTCACCCTGATGCACTCGCCCGCGGCGGCCCGCAGCACCAGCGGCTCGACCGGCGCCCCCGGGCGCAGCCTGCCCTGCTCGTCGAGGTCCTCGGTGCGGACGTAGAGAATGGCGGTCGGGTCGTGCAGCGGGCCCGACTTGCCGTTGCTCAGCGTGGTGGTGCGCGGGTTGAACACCAGCGTGCCGCCATCCGGCTTGAGCGCGCCGCCGACGTGCCCGCCGGCGGAGTCGTCGCCCGGAACGAGGGTCACCCCCTGAGGCGCGGACAGCGCGTCGTTGGCGAGCACGGCCGTGATGTCGTAGCTGCGCACCTTCGCCTTCATTGGGCACACGCCGACGAAGTCCCTCGAGTTGGCGAGCGCCTTGCCCGGCGCGTCGTTGTTGGGCAGCTTGATCAGGTCGGGGCGCACGCCGCGGTAGGTGCGCATCAGTCCCCAGGCGCCGCTCCACCAGCCGTCCTGGGTGCTGTTGGTGGCGTAGGCGTAGTCGGCGACGTTGCCGCGCGCCCCGGTGAGGATGGCGATCGGCGCGGCGAAGGTGAACTGCTCCGAGATGCCGCCCGACTGGCCGTTGCGCCAACCCGAACTGTCGTCCCAGCCGAAGCTCGACCCGCCCTGCAGCCATTTCACGCCGTGGACGGTGACGGTATGCTCCTCCTCGTGGCCGCCGGCCTGGACCTTCATCCGGACACGGTCGCCGACGTAGGCGCGCATCATCGGAGTGAACGGGTCGCCGCGCCCGAGGCCGGCGGTGAGCGGCGGGTACGGGGTGTCGCCGAGAATCGTGTTCATCTGCGGGACCATGCGGTCGGAACGGCTCTGCAGCGCATACGCGAGGTCACCAGCGAGGCCGTCGGCCTGCATGCCGGGCTTGCCGTCCGGTCCGAGCTTGTTGGGGTCGAACACCCGCAGGGCCACCGGCTCGTTGCGGTAGTTGGCGACGAGCATGCCGGGGTCGGAGACCGAGATCGCTTCCGGGCACGGCCGCGGCACGCCGCCGGGGCAGGTCGAGAGCGCGACCTCGATTTCCGGGAAGACCGGATTGGCCTGGTCCTTCGCCGACACGTTGATCGCGCTGCGGAAGCTGTCGGCGGTGCCGGGATTGCCGGGAATGCCGTTCTGGTCGGCGCCGACGTAGACGCCCTTCTCGTAGGCGTGCTGGAAGTCGGAGTACTCGATGAAGAACTCGCGGTAGCTGTCGTTGTTGCCGTCGCCGTCGAGGTCGCCGGTCAGGATCGCCGCCTGCCAGCTAGTCGGGCCGCCGTCGGGGCGGGTGCCGAGGACCTGGCCGGTCTCGTTGTGGATCCACGTGGAGTCGGGCGGCTCGGCGATGATCGTGCCGTAGAGGCCGACCTGCTGGTGGGTCGACGGGCCGAAGTGGTCATGGGTGAAAATCATGCCGAGGCCGCGGTGCACGCCGTTTCGGTTCACCACCGGGTCGGCATACCAGCGCTGCAGCGTGGTGCGCGCGCCGAGCCAGTCCGCCCGGCCATACTGGCCGAAGAACGGGTGCGGGAGCGGCTCGAGGTGGGTACGCGCACTGGCGTCGAGCGTGGGGACCGGAGCGCTGCTGGTGGCGTTGTAGGCGTTGATCGCGTGGATCCGCTCGCGCACCGCCCCCGGCGAAAGCGTGCCGTCCTCGTAGTTCCAGCCGTTGCCGCCGCCGTCCGAACTGACCAGGTCCCACTTGGTGAGGTGGACGTGCTGGCTGATGATGTCGGTCGGGGTCCGCACCTGGTAGTCGTCCATCTCGAAGTATTCCGGGACCAGGTTGGTGTGCTGGTACATGGCGCAGTCGAAGGTGTTCATGCGCATGACCAGCGGCTCCGGGGCGCGGGTCTTGTTGATGGTCGGCATCGCGTCCTCCCACAGCGTGATGATGCGCTGCTGCGGATAGTGGTAGCCGACCTTGTTGAACACGGCGTCGAACTGGATGTTGGCACCCTTGTAGATGCGCGGGTTGTTGGCGCTGTAGCGGGAGGAACCGGTAATCGCCGTCCCGCCCCACGGGTCGAAGAACTGGCCCGTCACGCCGCTGTTCAGTTTGACGCCGTTGTCGTCGATGCAGGGATCCTGGTAGGGGGCGCCCGGCACCGGGGGGGAGCCATTGGTGATGAAGTCGCCTGCCACGACGGTGCCGTCGGGCCGCACCGCCGAACTCGGATGCGTGCGCTGCGCGTGGTAGCTCATCGCGGCCTTCTCGACGTCGGTCCCCTCTTCCGGGAAATAGACCGGCTTCGCCTTGGTCACCACCTTGCTGAAGTCGAGGCGGCTCACCGTCGAGACGAACTCGCCGCCGGCCTGCACGCCCTCGAGGGCGTGGCGCGGCAGCCCGCCGTCCCAGCCGCCCGCGGCGGGGGCCATGTCGAGCGGCGGCGTCGTCGCGCGCTGGCCTACGGTTTCCTCGATGCCGGCGATGTAGAAGGGAAAGCCCGGGTTGACGTCGCGGTCGATCACGCGGGCCTTGCTGCCGACGACCACATCGCCTTCGACCTTCGCCACCACCTTCGCCACCACTTCGACGCGCCCTGGCAGCGGCGCCATCGGCTTGCCCGGCAGCGGGACCACCGCCGGGATCGGCGTGCCGGCAACGATCTCGCCGTCAGGCAGCGCCCGCGCGCCGGCTGCCGGTGTTCCGTCCTGCAGCGCGAAGGGCGTGCTGTGGACGCCGTCGCCGCTCGCCCACAGCCGCGTCCCGCCTTCGAAGACGTCGTGGACGCGGAACAGCTCCCACATGCCCTGTGCGAAGTGGGGATAGAAGTGGCAATGGAAGATCGCGTCGCCCGCGGTCTTGTTGCGGTTGCCGGCGCCGCCGAAGTTGATCTCGTAGGTGTAGCCGGACCCCGGTCCGACGCCCTGGGCGTCGAGATAGTTGGCATTGTCGTCGCCGGCGTTGAACAGCCACTGGTGGTTGTGCAGGTGGAACACGTGCTGCTCGAGGCCGCTGTGCACGTTGCGGAACCTGACGGCGTCGTTGGTGTAGGCGTGGTGCACGTTGGACGGGTCGTCCGGATAGAAGGCCTTGCTCGCCTTGATCCCGGTCGTCCCCTCCAGCGGCAACTGGCCCGGCAGGATGCCTTCCAGCCCGGCGTTGGCGGGGACGTCGACCACCATCGCGGGATCGCCGACGGTATACGAGCTGAGGAAGAACTCCTCGTACGCGCAGGTGAGGCAGTCGTGCATCGGGCCGACGCCGAGGCGGTTGGCGATGATCTCCGAGCCGATGCCGCCCGACCCGTAGTTGATCAGGAAGCCGTCCTTGACCCCGGCGAGCGTGTGCTTGAACACCGGGTCGTTGTAGTAGCCCGGGAAGGCCTGCGCGACGGCGCCCTCGTCGTGGAAGGCGACGGTGAACTCGCGGAACGGCTCGAGGCGGTTGGGAACGGTCGGGTTGCGCAGGCCCTGGCTCTCCAGGGGATAGGTGGACGGCGGGAAGGTGCCGTCGCCGCCCGGCCCGACAATGAGGGCGTTGATGTCGGAGTGGACCAGTTCGGGGCCGTCCAGCATGTTGAAGATCGGCTGCCCGGCCTTGCCCTCGGCGATCCACGGCTCGGCATTCGGATAGCGGGCCTCGTAGTCGATGACCGGCTGCCCGGTCGGCGCGAGGGCGGGGCTGCCGTCGGCATTCTGCCGCGCGCCGAGCCGCATCTCCTCCTCGGTCACCTGGCTGCGGTAGTAGCGCGCGCCGGGCGGCTCGACGTTGACGACGCCGAACAGGCCGCCGGCCGTGTTGCCGGACATGCCGTCGCCGCCGAAGCTGGCGCCGCCGCTGGTGACGAGGAAGGTGCCCTCGTTCGGGGCGTGGAAGGTGTAGGTCTCCGTTCCGCCCGGCGGGACCAGGCTGTTGGCATTCCTGCCGACGTAGGAGCTGTCGCTTCCGATGCCGCCGACGAGCTGCAGTCCCTGCGGATGGAAGCCGGCATGGCGGTCGGCGACCTGGTCGTCGATGTGAAGCTCGGGAACCGGCGCGCTGTTCGGGTTGGACTCGCCGGCGAGCAGGTTCTGGAACCTGACCTGCAGGCAGTCGCCCGCGCTCACCCGCAGCACCAGCGGGCGCGGCCGCTTGTCGGGACGCAGCGCGACGCTCCCTGGGGTGAGCGAGCCGCCTGCCGCCTCGGGGAGTCCGCTGGTCTTGTCGACCACGTCGCGGCGCAGGGCGTAGACGATGCCGTTGACGTTCTGCGCGCCGAGCCGGTTGAACATCAGCGGCTGGTCGAGGACGACCACATGGGCGGTGATGGTGCGGGCGCAGGCCGCCGCCCGTGCCGGCGTCGCCGCGAATGCGGCGACGCCGAGGAACAAGACGGCTGCGCAGGACAGCACTAGCTTGGATGTATGTTGGTTCATTTGGCCACCTCCATCTGATCCAGTTGGTGGCCGGCCCCTCGAAGTCGCGCGGGGTCGGTCAATCAAATCGGCTGGCGTTCAGCGCGTCCCGGATCGGGCGAGGCGGTCCGAGCTGACACCCCTATAACAAGCAAGCCAGCAAGCGTCGTGCCACCTTGCAATGCATTGATTTGTCGAAATTTTTCCAGTTTTCGGCGGCAGCCTCTGCGGGGCCCCGCCCCACTTGTGGGGCAGCCTCCCCACCGGAGCAGATCGAATCGCCGGTCCAGGTTTCGCGCGGGCTGCGCAGGAAGCCCCTGCCGGCTCATGCATCGACCCTCCAGGGCCCGAATGCACCACGGCAAGATCCCGGCGCCCGTTGCCCTGATTATGATTCGGGGGCCACCAGGATCAATCAGGTGTCCACCCCATCTGGGGGGGGAGAAAACCAGCAGCAGCCACGGCCGCCGCAAAAAAAACCGGACCTTGCGGTCCGGCTCCGTGCCTCCACTCTTTAAATTCCACTGGGGGCGACTACTTCAGGCTCAGTGCCAACGTCCGGATGGTCCCGTTCGACGAAGTGGCCCTCAGCGCAGTCGCGCCGGCAGGCCGGGCCACGGCTTGGTCCACCGCCCAGGCGCCGGCCGCGTCGGCGATGGCCGATCCGGCCGTTCCGAGCACGGTGCCGGCCGAATCGACGAAGTCGAGCGTGACCGTCTGGTTCGCCGCGGGCGAGATGGTGCCCTGCGCCTTCAGGCGGCTCTTGCTCACCACGTACTCGGCCTTGGTGAAAGCGAGCACCTCGCCGCCCGCGACCTGCACCGTCACCGTCGCCGTATTGGCCGAGATGGCAGCTGCCGCGTCCTGCGCCTGGTAGGTGAAGCTGTAGGCACCGGCGACAGTGGCCGTGAAGCTCACGCTGCCACCGGTGACGCTGACCGTGGCGCCGGCGGGCGTCGGCTCGGTCACGTTCACTGCGGCGACGATGTCGGCCGCGCCGTCCGGATCGCTGTCGTTGGCAAGCACGTTCAGCTGCACAGGCACGTTGAGGATCGCCGAGTAGCTGTCGTTGACCGCGATCGGCGGGTCGCCCACCGGCGTGATGCTGATCGTGGCCGTTCCTGTGTTCGACACCGCAGTGCCGACCGTCACCGTGTACGTGAACTGGTCGGTGCCGTTGGCGTTGAGGTTCGGCGTATAGGTCACGCTGCCGTCTGCATTCGCCACGGCGCTGCCGAGCCGGGTCGCGGAGGTCAACGTCACCGTTCCGCCGGCGGCGTTGCTGTCGTTGTCGAGCACACCGAGGACATACGCCCCGCCGTCCTCGACGACGGTGAAGGCGTCGTTCGCAGCCACCGGGGTTCCCCCCGGGGCCGGGGCGCCCGCGGCGACGCCGGTGCTCACCTGGTACGAATTGGTGCCGAGTGCGCTCGAGAGCACCTGCACCTTGGCCGGCGGCGCGATCATTCCCGGCACCGAGATCGTGCCGCCCACGAGGTCGCCGCGGAAGGCGCCGTAGGCGAGGGTCAGGGTAGGCGGAACGGCGGTGTCGCTCGAACTGGCCGCCACCGTCAGGGTCCCGGCGCCCGGATCGTACACCGCCTGGCTGATGGTCACTTCGTCCGTCACCTGGCGGGGGAGGTAGACGGGCACGATGTTGCCGGCGGCGTCACGTGCGGCGCTGTCTTCCAGGCACACCTCGGCGGGAAGGGCCACGGGCTGGGTCTGGCCCCAGTGAATGCCCGGGGTGGTTTCAAACATCTGCGTCTTGTTGGCGCCCGCCGGAGCACTGTACGGCGGACTGACCGCGCCCGTCACGGGATCCACCGTTCCGCCGCAGGCTGCATCGTAGAACGCGAGCTGCGGCGCAACCGCGGCCGGCCGGGGCTGGGCGGGAACCCGGCCCTGGGTGGTCTCGACCGCGGTCGCAAAGACATCGACCTTCTGGCTCGTGGCATCCCGGGTATAGCTGGCGCGGTCGACGCCGATCCGGCCCGGCAGCGAGCCGGTAAAGACGCGGCCCATCAGGGCAAAGTCGGTGGTCTCGACATGGTCGACAAAGGCGCCGGTCTGCGGATCCACACCCAGGTTGGACCCGGCCGGGCCTTCGATGCGGAAGATGTTGTGGTTGCGCAAGGCCCCGGTGGAGTCAGTGAAATCAGGCAGCGCACTGCCGGTGACCGGCCCGATGCGGGCAGGATCGGCGATGTAGAGCCCGGCCGGCCCCGCAACCGCAGGCTGCTCGGCGCCACCGGGGATGGTGGCGGGCAGCAGGAACGGGCCCAGGCGCGAATTCAGCGCGCCGGTGAAATCGCCCGGCGCGCCGATGCCGGTGTCCTGGGTGAAGAAGATTCGCTCGCCCGCGACCGCGTCGACCACGTCTTCGCCGTAAGGGTGGATGAAGCGGTAGGTGCCGGTGACGGGCGCCGGACTCAGCACGATGCGGATGCGCGAGAACACGACCTGGTCACCGGGAATCGCCGGCCCAGTCGCGAATGCGGCCTCGGTCGCCAACACCAACAGGGCGCGGGCGCCGTTCGCCGCAGCCGCGGTCGCCGTGGCGGCGTAGTAGAAGTGCTCGTCGAAGAAATTGCTCGGGAACACTTCCGGCACCACCACGTCGCCCGGCAGCAACAGGCACCAGCCGCCATCGACTTCGGCCTGGTTCTTCGGATCGCAGAATTCCAGCGTCAGGCCCGTGGTGTCCTGATACCAGGCGGGGTAGCCGCCGACCGACGGCGCGGCGCTGACGGGGCCGACGCGCTCGAGGGCCGCGTCGGCGGAAGAGGCGGCCAAGGCGAGCATGACCGCGAGCGCGGCCGCCTTGAGTTCGGACGGGAGGGGCGTTTTGGTCGCCCTGAAAGGCCGCGATGGCGATCCCGCCAGAACCGCAACGCCGGGGCCTCCGATTTCATAAGTTGTGCGTTTCATGATTCATCCTTTCGACAGGTCAGAACTTCCGCCACCTACAGGGAAGAGTTCGCCCAGGCAGTGGCTGGCTGGGCGAGCGCAAGGCCACGAAGCCCTTTCTCCTCATCACCGTTCCTGCACGGTCGTCGAGCTCCGGAATACGACCTGGCGCCCTGCCCTTCGCAATCGACGTGCCAGCCGTGACAAAAAACATGCAAGCAATTGAATCCACGAGGGAAAAACGGGATGAACTGCGAGGCAAGGGTTGACGCGCGGCTGGGGAAAATTCCCCACACCGTCGGGAGAGCGCCCATTCGGAACCCAGGCGGCGCCAAGTACGCGCCCAAGGAAACGGACTTGGGTCCGGCCGATGCCAGACGGGATACGTCACCTCAATCGGCAGAAAGCAACCCCGAAGCCGGGCTGCCACCGGCTCACCCCAGCATTGGGGGAGACACCGCAGCGCGGGGCGGATGGTGGGGAAGCCGCGGTTTCGGGAGTGGCCGCCACGAAGCGCGTGCAGGCTGCCGCGCCCACGGGCCGCCGCGGCAACCTGTACGTTGCGCATCGGCCATCCAGGTCACTGGCACAGAACCTGCTGATTTGCAGATCAAGGACCGTTGAGCAGTGAACCCGCCGTCCCTGACAGAGGAGTCCAACATGCGCCCCCCGCGTATCCTGATCGTGGAAGACGAAGACGTTTTGGCCGAGAACCTGAAGACCTTTCTCGGCCGCAGGTCACCGGACGTGCGCACCGCACCGGACGGCGAGCAGGCGCTGGAAATGCTCGACTCGTTCATCCCGGATGTCGTGGTGATGGACCTCGGCCTGCCCGGGATCGACGGACTCGACGCCTACTCCGAAATCGTCCGCCGCCACGGACGCCGGGTCGGCTGCGTCATGATCACCGGCCACGCCCCCGAGGGCATCGTCGAGCTCGCCGGTACACGCGGGATTCGCCATCTGCTGTGCAAGCCGTTCAGCCTGGCCGAGCTGGAACAGGAAGTCGAGGCGTCAGCACTGGAGTCGCTCGCCGACCAGCCCGCCCAGGGTTCCTGGTCCGGCGATTCCCCCACACCAGGGTGAAATTCCGCGCGGCCCCGGCGCGCGCCGGAAAGGCGCGGGTTCCGGGCTGAATCCGGAGAAGACCAGTGGGAAGTGGGCGGCAATCCCCGCGCTCAGTTCGCCGCGAGAAAGCGTGCGCATCCGGGCGGCGGATGCCGGGCGAGCCTGCAGCCGGGCTGCGCCAGCCCTAGTCTTGCGCGCGCTGCAGCCCGTATTTCTCGATCCGGTAGCGCATCATGTCACGCGACAGGCCGAGCAGCTTGGCTGACTTCGAGACATTCCAGTCGGTCTTGTCGAGCGTCTTGCGCACCATGTCGCGTTCCATGTCGGAAATCTTCTTGATTGCCGACCGCTCGGCCGCATCCTGGCCGGGCACGGCCTCCCCGGGTTCGTCGTCGTACAGCAGGCCGCGGCACGCCGCGAACTGGTCAGACGAGATCATCTCGTCCTGGGTCAGCAGCACGGTCTGCTCCAGCATGTTGCGCATTTCCCTGACGTTGCCGGGCCAGCGGTAGCGCAGCAGGAACTCCTTCGCCCCCGGGGTGAAGCGAAGCCCCTTCTTGCCGTAGCGCCGCCCGTGGTCCTGCAGATAGTGCTCGGCGATGCGCAGGATGTCATCGCCCGTCGTGCGCAGCGGCGGCATGCCGAGCGTGATGACGCGCAGCCTGAAATACAGGTCGCTGCGGAAGCGCTTCTCCCTGACCATCTGCTCCAGATCCTGGTTGGTGGCGCTGATGATGCGGATGTTCACCTTGCGCTCGCGCGTGCTGCCGATGCGGCGAACGGTCTTCTGCTCCAGCAGCTTGAGCAGCTTGGCCTGGATGGAGAGGTCGACCTCGCCGATCTCGTCGAGGAAAAGCGTCCCGCCGTCGGCGCCTTCGACCAGTCCGATCCTGCGCTCCTTCGCGTCGGTGAAGGCGCCGCGTTCGTGGCCGAACAGCTCGGCCTCGAGCAGGTTGGGGGGCAGCGCGGCGCAGTTGATCTCGACGAAGGGATGCTCGCTGCGTGCGCCGTCGAAGTGCAGCGCCCTTGCCAGCAATTCCTTTCCGGTTCCGGTCTCGCCGGTGATCAGGATGGGGGGCAGATCGCCGTCCGCGATGCTCCGCTCGGCCTCCAGCACCTGCCGCGCCCTGGCCTTCAGCGACTGCATGGGGGCCGATTCCCCGATGATCGTCGCCAGCGACATGCCGCGCGCCTGGTGGCGCTGATAGACCGACAGGGTGTTCTCCATCTTCGACCGGCCGAGCACCTTTGCCAGGATCAGCTTGAGCTCGGCGAGGGACACGGGCTTGGTCAGGTAGTCGCAGGCACCCGCCTTCATTGCGTCGACCGCGACCTGGGTGCTGCCTTCGCCGGTCATCATGACGATCTTGACGTGAGGGTCGACGGCAAGCGCGTCCCTGATCAGCTCGAGTCCGCTCTTTCCTGGCAGCTGGTGGTCTGTGAGCACCACGTCGGGGCGCAGGCTTTCGAGCCGCTTCAGGCCCTCCTCGGCGCTGTGTGCCAGATGGGCCTCCCACTGGTTGCGCTCGAGATACACGCAGATGTTTTCTGCCAGCATCTCGTCGTCTTCG
Source organism: Pseudomonadota bacterium (assembly GCA_021783685.1). The sequence continues at coordinate 11,399 of JAJXTQ010000009.1, forward strand.
ATCACGAGGATGGAATAGTTCATGAAACTAGGCCGTGTTGAAGCTCAGGGTGACCTGGGTGCCTGCGCCTTTCCGGCTTTGCAGCCAGATGCTGCCGCCGAAGCGCTCCATGATGCGCTTCACCTGCGCCATGCCGAGGCCAAGCCCTTTTCGCTTGGTGGTGTAGAACGGCTTGAACGCCAGTTCCATTTCGCTTGCCGACATACCCGGCCCGCTGTCGGTAACGACCAGGTTGACCCCCCGGCCCTGCCTGACGGACTGCAGTTCCAACCGCAACGACCCGCCCTGGGGCATCGCCTCGATCGCGTTGGAGAGGATGTTCGCCAGCGCCTGGTTGGCCAGCGCCGGGTTCCCGATCACCAGTGGGACGGGCGCCTTCGGCCGCACGAACTCATGACTGACCCGGTTCTTGTCGAGCTGGCAGGTGAAACCGGACAGGCATTCGTCGACCAGGGCAACCAGGTCGATCGACTCGTTCTCTCCCGAGACCGGCCGCGAGAAGAGGAGCAGGTCGCGAACCCATTTGCCCAGCCGGTCGACCTGGAAAATGATGTCCGCTGCGTTCTTGCGGGTCGATTCGAGGTCGCCGTCGAGCGCCAGTTCGGCGCTCGAGCGAATCGACGCCAGCGGGTTGCGGATCCCGTGAGCCACTGCGGCCGACATTTCGCCGATGCAGCAAAGCGACTCCGTCTCGACCAGCTGGCGCCTCTGCCCCTCCAGCAGGGTATGGGCGCGACGGATGATCCCGAACAGGGCGAAGTAGAGAAAGATCGCGCCGAGCGCCGTGCACGACCAGACCAGCACGACGCCGCGCCGGAGGGTCTGCTCGAGGCCGCTCGGTTCCTTGTAGATCTCGACCACGGCCACCACCTTGCCTTTCCGGTCGAGGAGCGGCATGTAGTTCTCGACGAAGAGCTTCTGCGGCTCGCGAACGAACCGCTGCTCCTCCTTTTGCCGCGTCTCTGTGGCGTCGTATTCAGTCGACACCATGACGACGGCGCCGAGCGCCGCCTCCAGTTCGTCGTTGCCTTCGTCGATCGTCCCGATGAGGGCGGGATTGGTGGACCAGAGCACCACCCGGTCGGGGGCAAAAACGGTGGCGAGCAGCGTATCCGGCAGGACACGAAGGTGCTCGTAGAACTGGGCGCGCGGCACGTTCACCTGGATCGGGTCGACCCCGAATCCAGCCGCGTCGGCCCGCTGATCGAGGATCTGCCCCAGGGTCACGCCCGGGTTCAGCTTCGCCTGCTTGGCCTGGGCCTCCGCGACGCCGTGGACGAACTGGCTGGTGAGAACCGCGTCATGCTGGAGGATTTCCTGCTTCACGAAATGCGAGACGACGGCTGCGAATGCAACGCTGAAAACGAAAACGGCGATGAAGCTGACGACGGAAAACCAGCGAAGCAGATCGAATCGCCGGTCCATGCGCCGCATGGCGGGCTGCGCGGCAAGCTCCCCCCTGCCGGGGAACCAGGCGGCAAAATCAACTCCCAGCTTCTGGTCCATGCCATCACCCTCCACGGGGCCGGGATGCCTCACGGGCAAGACCCCGGCGCCCTTTGTCATGATTATGATTCCGGGCCTACCAAGATCAATGAGGTCTCCACCCCATATGCGCGGTGGGAAAAAGCAGTAGCTGCCGGATAGCAGCCGGACTGGGTTGGCCAGGCCGCGGGCGGGACGACAAGGCGCAGGCGGGCGACCTGGAGCGGCTCTATTGGAACTCCTGGGGGCTCGGCATCCCGCGCCCGGAGGGTCAACGGCCAACCCGGGACCGGTCAGCAAGGCATCCTGCGTACCCCGCCCCAACAAGGGAACATTTCCCGGCCACTGGAGGCCGGTCCCTGGTTCGGGCCCCGGTCGGGGAGGCCAATACAGAAAGACCCGCAGCGAACGGCACGTGTGCTACAAATGTGCCCGGTCCCGGGGGCCGCTCATTACTTCCCCCTCACACAAGAACCCGCTTCCTATCCGCGAACCAGCGGCAAGCGCAGTGTGCGCAGGGCGGCAACGGAGCAGTTCCCCTTCGAGGGAAGGACATAACGTGATCGATGGCGCACCAGAATCGTTGCCGATCGTTTACCGCGATGACACCCTGATCGCCGTCCACAAGCCGGCAGGTCTGCTGGTGCATCGCAGCGTGCTCGACCGTCATGAGACCCGCTTCGCGCTGCAGATGCTGCGCGACCAGATCGGGCAGCTCGTCCATCCGGTGCATCGGATCGACAAGGGCACGTCCGGCCTGTTGCTGTTTGCGCTGGATCGCGAGGTCGGCCGGCTGCTGTCGGGCCAGTTCGAACGCGGCGAGGTGGAGAAGCGCTACATCGCCGTGGTGCGCGGTCATCCGGCAGCGTCCGGTGAGATCGACCATCCGTTGGCGCGCATGGCGGACGAGCATGCAGGCATCGCCGCGAATGCCCTCCCGCAGCCCGCGCGCACCCGCTTTCGTCGCCTGGCGACGGTGGAGTTGCCGCACCGGGTGGATCGCTATCCCACCAGCCGCTACGCCCTGGTCGAGCTGCAGCCGCTGACCGGCCGCTGGCACCAGCTGCGCCGCCACATGAAGCACATCGCGCACCCCATCATCGGCGACGCGACGCACGGCAAGGGACGGCATAACCGTCTGTTCCAGCAGCTGTTCGGTCACCCGCGCCTGCTGCTGGCGGCGATCGGGATGCGGCTCGTGCATCCGGCGAGCGGCCAGGCCTTGCAGCTGCAGGCCGGGTTGGCCGATGACTTTGCCGAGGTGATCGGACGACTGGGGTGGAGCGAGGCCGCCCGCCCGCACCGCCCAGCGCGCTCGTTCTCCCCAGCGCACGCGTTCCCGAAAGCCGGACCATCCGGCATTGACTAGCATTAAGTCTTGTTCATCCGTATCGGGGGCCCCATGAGCGGAGCGCACGCTGCGGGCGATGACGCAGGTGGAGCGCGACTGGACTCCCGATCTGCTGGATCCCGCGCGCAGCGTGGCGCTGCTCGCGGGCGACCCGGCCATGCCCGGCCCCTGCACGCTGCGCGGCCGCATGCGCGGCGGGTA
>JAJXTQ010000322.1 GCA_021783685.1 Pseudomonadota bacterium
CGGCATGGGTGGCGCCGGCATGGGTGGCGCCGGCATGGGTGGCGCCGGCATGGGTGGCGCCGGCATGGGTGGCGCCGGCATGGGTGGCGCCGGCATGGGCGGCGGCGGCATGGGCGGCGGCGGCATGGGTGGCGGCGGCATGGGTGGCGGCATGTTCTGAGCCGGCCACCGCGGACCGGTTCCTTATCGCTTATCGCGCCTTGGACGCGAAGTCGGTCAGACCGCCAGGGCGTGCCGGAATCGACCCCACTCGAAAACCGCGCCCGGATCGGTCTTTCGCGACGGCGCGATGTCGCAATGGCCCACGATGCGATCCGCACTGACCGCGGGGTAGGCCCGCATCAACAGGCGACTCACCGAGATCAGCCGCTCATACTGGATTTCCGTGTAGGGAACGCTGTCCGTTCCTTCCAGTTCGATGCCGATACTGTAGTCGTTGCACCCCGGCCGCCCCTGGAAGGACGAAACGCCGGCATGCCAGGCGCGCTGGTGAAACGCTACGAACTGGACCAGCCGGCCATCGCGCCGGATGAACAGATGCGCCGAAACACGCACACCGGCAAGATCGGCCAAATCCGGTGGTTGCCGCGCAAGGAACCGCCCACGGAACAGGCCCTCCACGGCGGTACCGCCAAAGCGGCCGGGCGGCAGGCTGATGCCATGGACGACGACCAGCGAAATCGGCACGCCGGCCGGCCGACGGTCCCGGAAGGGGCTCGGCCGAAACGCCGCCCCGCGAAGCCGCCCGCGGGCAACATCGACCTTCACTGGTAGACGACGCGGCGTCCGTCGGGCAAGAGATGCCCGGTGCCGGCATACCCGCCCTGCTCGGCCGAGGCGAGTTGAAGAATGGCGTGCAGGTTCCGCACGCGCTCGACATAGCGCACCGGCTGGTCGCCCTGATCGTAGGCAAACCGGGTGTAACGCGCATAGGCGCGCCGGGACAGCAGCGGAAAGGCCTGCTTGACGCCGGTCCAGCGGTTCGCATCCAGATTCAGCCGCTCGGCCAAGGCGCGCGCATCCTGCAGGTGGGCCAGGCCGACGTTGTAGGCGGCGAGCGCCATCCAGGTCCGATCCGGCTCCGGAATCTGCTGTGGCAGGCCGTCCCGCAATTCCGCCAGATAGCGGGCGGCGCCTTGAATGCTCTGCGCCGGATCGAGTCGATCGACCCCCAACGACCGGGCCGTGTTCGAGGTGAGCATCATCAGACCGCGCACACCACTCGGGCTGATCGCCGCGGGATCCCAATGCGACTCGTGATAGGCAACGGCCGCGAGCAGCGTCCAGGGCAGATCGTAGCGCGCTTCGGCGCGGCGAAAGTGGGTGCGGTAGCGCGGCAGGCGCGTGAAGATCCGGCCGCGATAGGTCGTGACATCGAGATAGTCGAAGGCGTCCAGATGGCCGAAGTAGCGTTCCTCCTGCGCAGCCAGCAAACCCTGGTCTCGATAGCCCTGCATCCAGACCTCGAGCGCTTCGGCCAAATGAACCGAACGCTGCGGCAGCACCCAGGACAGTTCTTCCCGCCCGGAGAGATCGAAGGCGATGTCGAGTTCCGGCATGAAGCGCCGATGCACGGCCACTTCCGGCGAATCGACGACCGTGCAATCGGCCTCCCGACGCCAGACCCGTTCCAGAAGCTGCTCGGCACCCTCGTCACCGGCTGCGTCCCAACGCAGGTCCGGCACCTCCGCCACCAGCGACTGCAGGCGTTCCTCGTGACTGGTGTCGCGGCCGACCCGCAGGCGCAGTCCGACGAGGTCGGCAACACCGGCAGGCCGTGGCCCGTCGCGATGGCACACGACCTGCTGCTCGATGTGACGGTAAACGGGCCCGAAGCGGAATCGCGCCTCGCGCGAAGGGGTGCGGGTGATGCCGGCCGCGGCGAGGTCTGCCTGGCCCTGATCCAGCCAGTGCAGTGCTTCGGTCACGCTGCTGGCGACGAGATAGCGGGTGCGCACGCCCAGATGGCGCGCGAAGTCTTCCACCATGTCGAATTCCGGCCCCTGCGGCCCGTACCCGTCCTGATAGAAGGTGGTCGGCGCGGTGCGGGTGACCACCACCAGCTCGCCGCGCGCCCGGATGGATGCCAGGTCCTGGTTGCCGACCGACACGCGCCGTTCGCAGCCGCTCGTGGCGAGCAGCACACCCAGGGCCGCGAGCCGGATCCATCGCCGTAGTGGAGGCCGCCGTTTTCCCACCCCATACAAGGGTTTGTCTGGCTCGCCCCGTGCCAGTTGCAATCTGGTCAATGCGTTACCGAATCTGCCTGCCCAATCGGCAGCTGGCGCCGACAGTAAGCGATCCGGCGCTCAAAGTTCAAGTTTTCGCGCTTGCCGAAGCACCCGGCCGGCGCCACAATGACCTTCATGAACACCCTTCTGCCGCCCGCTCCGCAACTCATTTCAGAGCTCATCGCCCTCCCCTCGGTCAGCAGCGCCCAAGTCGAACTGGACCTGGGAAATCGCGCCGTCATCGAGCGTATTTGCGAATGGTGTCAATGCCTTGGCTTCAGGACGGAAATCCTGCCGCTGCCCGGTCAACCGGGCAAGGCGAACCTCGTCGCCACCTTGGGAAGCGGGTCCGGCGCCCTGGTGCTGGCGGGGCATACGGATACGGTCCCCTATGATCGCCCGGGTTGGCAATCCGATCCGTTCGAGGCTTCGATAAGGGAAGGAAAACTTTACGGACTCGGGGCGAGCGACATGAAGGGATTCTTCGCCCTCGCCCTGTCGGCGGTTGCCGGACTGGGCGCGATCAAGCTCCATCAACCGCTGGTCATCGTTGCGACCTGCGATGAAGAGACGAGCATGGCGGGCGCCCGCGAGCTGGCGCGCAGCAGCGCCTTCCAGGGCCGCTATGCGGTGATCGGCGAACCGACTGCGCTGCGTCCAGCGCATCTTCACAAAGGCGTGATGATGGAGCGCATTCGCCTCATCGGGCGTTCCGGTCATTCCAGCGATCCTTCCCTCGGGCGCAACGCCCTGGACGGCATGCATCGCGTGATCACGGTATTGATGGAGGAACGCCAGCGCTGGCGCGAACGCCATCACCACGGGGGCTTCGCCATCCCCTACCCCACCCTCAACCTCGGCCACGTCCATGGCGGGGACAATCCCAACCGCATCTGCGCCGAATGCGAATTGCATTTCGATGTGCGCCTCCTGCCGGGCATGGCGCCGAAAACGCTGCGAGACCTGCTGCGGACCCGGATCGACGCGGCGCTTGCCG
>JAJXTQ010000323.1 GCA_021783685.1 Pseudomonadota bacterium
CGTATAGGTGGACACCATGTCGCTGTCGAAACCGAAGGGCACGCCCTGAAGCAGATTGCCGAAGGCCACGCCGAAGATCAGCGGCGGCACCGCGCCGCCCACGAACAGGCCCCAGTCCCAGGTGCTGCGCCAGGTGGCGTTGTGGATCTTGCTGCGGTAGTCGAAGCCCACCGGCCGGAAGAACAGCGCCCACAATACCGCCATCATCGCCCAGTAGAAACCCGAGAAGGCGGTGGCATAGACCAGCGGCCAGGCTGCGAAAATCGCGCCGCCGCCGGTGATGAACCAGACCTGGTTGCCGTCCCAGTGTGGACCGACGGTATTGATCACGACGCGGCGTTCCAGATCGTTGCGGCCGACGAAGGGCAGCAGCGTACCCACCCCCATGTCGTGGCCGTCCATGACGGCGAAGCCGACGAGCAGCACGCCCACCAGCAGCCACCAGATGAGCTTCAGGGTCGCGTAATCGAACATGATCTTCTCCTCGGCTCTCAGGCGTGAACGCCCGCTTCTTGGTCGTAGCGGCCGGTGCCGAGGCTGCCCGGACCCTGGCGCGCGAATTTGACCATCAGGACCATCTCGACGATCAACAAGACCGTGTAGAAGGCCACGAAGCCGGCCAGCGAGCCATACAGGTTGGCGGCACTGAGCGTCGACACCGACAGGTCGGTGGGCAACACGCCGTAGATGGTCCAGGGCTGGCGGCCGTACTCGGCGACGAACCAGCCCAACTCGCAGGAGATCCAGGGTACCGGCAGCATCCACAGCGCCCACTTCAAGAGCCAGGGCTTTTGCACGCACTCGACCTTGACCGTACTCCAGAAGGACAGCGCGAACAGCGCCAGCATCGCGAAGCCCAGGCCCACCATGATGCGGAAACTCCAGAACATCGGCGCCACGCGCGGGATGGTCGAATCCACCGCCCTCTGGATGTCCGCGGACGTCGCAGCGGAGACCGGAGCGACGTATTTCTTGAGCAGCAGGCCGAAGCCCAGATCGGTCTGGTGGCGCTCGAATTCCTGCTTCGCCGCGGCATCCTGCGGATTCTCGCGCAGGGCCGTGAGTGCGGTCACCGCCTTGATGCCGGAGACGATGCGGACGCGATTGCGCGCCTTGATCTCCTGGATGCCGGGAATCTGCTTGCTGATCGAACGCGTGCCGATCAGGCCCATCACCCAGGGAATCTTGACCGCCCAGTCGTTCCTCTCCCTGGCCTGGTCGGGCCAGGCGATCAAGGTGAACGGTGCCGGGGCCGGTTCGGTCTGCCACATCGCTTCGATCGCCGCCATCTTGGTCTGCTGCGCTTCGCCCACGGTGTAGCCCGATTCGTCGCCCAGGACGATCACCGAACAGGCGCTGGCCAGGCCAAAGGCGGCGGCGATGCGGAAGCTGCGCTTGGCGAACTCGACGTTGCGACCCTTGAGCAGGTACCAGGCCGAGATCGAGAGCACGAACATCGAGCCGGTGAGATAACCGGCCGAGACGGTATGGACGAACTTGGCCTGGGCGTCGGGATTGAACACCAGGGCCCAGAAATCGACCAGTTCCATGCGCATCGTGGTGGTGTTGAATGCGGCGCCCACCGGATTCTGCATCCAGCCGTTGGCGATCAGGATCCACAGCGCCGACAGATTGGTGCCGACCGCCATCAGCAGCGTGACCATCAGGTGCTTCTGCTTGCTCAGCCGGTTCCAGCCGAAGAAGAACAATCCGATGAAGGTCGATTCGAGGAAGAAGGCCATCAGCCCTTCGATCGCCAGCGGCGCGCCGAAGACGTCGCCGACATAGTGGGAATAGTAGGCCCAGTTGGTGCCGAACTGGAATTCCAGGGTGATGCCGGTGGTGACGCCGAGCGCGAAGTTGATGCCGAACAGTTTGCCCCAGAAGCGCGTCATGTCCTGGTAGATGGTCTTGCCGGTCATCACATAGACGCTCTCCATGATCACCAGCAGCCAGACCATGCCCAGGGTCAGGGGGACGAACAGGAAATGATAGAGGGCGGTGATGGCGAACTGCAGCCGCGACAGTTCCACGAGTTGCTCATTGACCATGATGCTCTCCCTGGGATGCGCGCAGGCCCGACGCCGGCGAGGTCAGGGCTGCGGCAGTTCGCCCGGCATCGACGCTCACCCCCTGATCGCGCACGAAGGCGAACCACAGGGCGGACAGGACGACGAGCTTCAGCGCCACTACCACGACGAGATCCCGCAACAGTTTTCGGTCGGTCCGGTTCACGTTGTCAGCTCCGTTTGACGGGCACGGGCGAAAGGATACTCCTCTCCTTTGGAATATAGGAAATCTCTTATGCGACGACGGGCGGCGGCTAGCTCGCGGGTAGCAGCCCGCGCGCGAGGTCGGCCTCGATGTCGCCGACCGCTTCCAGCCCCACCGCGACGCGCAGCAAGCCCTCGGCTATGCCGGCGGCGGCGCGCGCTTCCGGCGTGATGCGGCCGTGGGTGGTGCTGGCCGGATGGGTGATGGTGGTCTTGGTGTCGCCGAGATTGGCGGTGATCGAGAGCAAGCGGCAGTGATCGACGACGCGCCAGGCGGCTTCCCGCCCGCCCTTGACCTCGAAGGACAGGATGGCGCCGCCGCTCGCCTGCTGGCGCATCGCCAGCGCGTGCTGCGGATGCGAGGGCAGGCCCGGATAGAAGACGCGCTGCACTCGCGGCTGGGCCTCCAGCCATTGCGCCACCGCCAGGGCGTTGGCCGACTGCGCCTGCATGCGGATCTTCAGCGTCTCCAGGCCCTTCAGGATCACCCAGGCGTTGAACGCCGAGAGCGTCGGACCGGTGGTGCGCAGAAACTTGAACACCTCGTCGGTCAGGGCCTTGCGGCCCAGCACCGCGCCGCCCAGTACGCGGCCCTGGCCGTCCAGGTACTTGGTGGCGGAATGGATGACCAAATCGGCGCCGAGCGGCAGGGGCCGTTGCAAGGCCGGCGAACAGAAGCAGTTGTCCACCGCCAGGAGCGCGCCGGCGCCGTGCGCAATCTCGGCAATGGCGGCGATATCGAACACTTCGGTGAGCGGATTCGAGGGCGTCTCGATGAACACCAGCTTGGTGTTGGGCAGGAGCGCGGCGCGGAACGCGGCGGGATCGGTGCCGACGACCAGCGTGGCGGCGACGCCGAACTTAGGCAGGATGCTGCCGAACAACTGCTGAGTGGCGCCGAAAATGCTCTGCGACGCGACGATGTGCTCGCCCCCCTTAAGCAGGCCCATCG
>JAJXTQ010000324.1 GCA_021783685.1 Pseudomonadota bacterium
GAGACCGCGAGGCCGGCGCCCAGGGATTTGCACAGTTGACGGAATGGCCGGTCGGTGACGCCGGCCATCGGCGCGACGAACAGCTTGTTCCTGAGGGTGAATCCGGCGAATTTCATCGGTGGGTCGCGGCGCTGATCGATTTGCTGGCGGCATGGACGAGGGCGCAATTCTACCGCAAACTTTCTACCACGCGCGTGCTCCGAAGATCATCCGTCTGGCGACGAAGGCGCGCACCGGCGGCAACAGATCCAGGGCGAGCAGACCGATGCCGCGGCCCAGGCGCAGTGGCGGCAGTTCGCTGCCGAAGAGCCGGACCAGTCCGTCGGTGAAACCGATCGTCGCCATCCGGTCTGTCCGGCGCGCCGCCGCGTAGCGCGCGAGGCGATCCGCATCGCCCGGATCTCCGGCATCGGAGAGACAGCGCGCCAGTTCCCAGGCGTCGCGCAGCGCCAGGTTGAAGCCTTGCCCGGCGACCGGGTGCAGCGTCTGCGCGGCATTGCCGAGCCAGACCGAGCGTTCCCCCACCGGCGATTTCCGGTAGTTGAGCGTCAAGGGAAACACTTGGCGTTCCGACGCCGATGAAAAGCGCAGGCGAGTGCCGAAATGTCGCTGCAGGCGGGCGAGAAATGCGGCGTCAGACATCGCCGCGAGTTTTTCCGCCTCGTCGCGGGGGCAGGTGTAGACCACCGCCAATTCCGTACCGAACGGCAGCAGCGCCAGCGGACCCTGCGTGGTGAAGCGCTCGTGAGCGACGTTGCCGTGGGCGGCGAGCGTCGTCGCACGGCAGATCACCGCGCTCTGGCCGTAGTCGCGGTTCACCGCGTCGGTGCCGGCCTTGATCTGCCCTTCCGCGTAGACCGCCAGGCGCGCGGTCGCTGTGCCCGCCGACGTGATGAGACGCAGCGATTCCCGGCCGGACTCGACGCGTTCGACGCGGGACCGCTCTCGGAATGGAAGATCGGCGGCGGCGAGCGCATCGTCCAGGGCGGCGCCGATGCTGGCCGCCGACGCGACGTAGCCCAGCGCCGGCAGGTCCTGTTCTGAAGCCGAGAGCCGGGTGCGGCCGAAGCCGCCCTGCTGCGAGACGTGGATCGCGGCGATCGGCGTCGCGGCGATTGCGTGCCACACGCCCAGCCATTCGAGGATCTGGCGCGAGCCGTGGGACAGGGCCAGGATGCGCGGATCGGCGCGTGCCGCGCCGCGTTCCCGGGCCTCGTAAATCCGCGCCCGCATTCCTTGCCGCGCCAGCGCCAGCGCCAGCGCCATGCCGGCCGGGCCGCCGCCGACGATGGCGATGCTGGCAGCGCCAGCGTCGGCGTTCACGAGGATTTGCTGGTCGGCCATGCCCTCATTCCGCCATCAGGGCTTCGATGTCGGCGATGGTTTTCGGGGCTTCGCGGGAGAGGATGTCGCAGCCGTCATCGGTGACCAGAGCGTCGTCCTCGATGCGCACGCCGATGTCGTGGAAGGCCGGCGGCACGTCGGCGGCGGCGCGGATGTAGCAGCCCGGCTCGATGGTCAGCACCATGCCCGGCCGCAGGGCGAGCCATTGTCCGCCCTGCTTGTATTCGCCGGCGTCGTGCACGTCCAGGCCGAGCCAGTGGCTGGTGCGGTGCATGTAGAAGCGCTTGTAGGCCTCGGATTCGATGATGCCGTCCACCGCGCCGTGGAGCAGCCCGAGATCCACCAGACCTTGGACCAGGACCTTCAGCGCTTGCGCGTGCGGCTCGTTGAAATCGGCACCCGGCCGGATGGCGGCGATCGCCGCCGCCTGGGCGTCCAACACCAGGTCGTAGATGTCCGCCTGTGGTCCGCTGAAGCGGCCATTGACCGGAAAGCTGCGGGTGATGTCCGAGGCATAGCCGTCGAGTTCGCAGCCGGCGTCGATCAGCAGCATGTCCCCGTCCTTCAGGCAACGGCTGTTGTCCACGTAGTGCAGGATGCAGGCATTGGCGCCGCCGGCGACGATGCTGGTGTAGGCGGGCGACTGGCTGCCGCCGGCGCGGAATTCGTGCAGCAGTTCGGCCTCGATTTGGTATTCGAACTTGCCCGGGGCGGCGGCGCGCATGGCGCGCCGGTGCGCCGCCGCCGAGATGTCGGCGGCGCGGCGCATCACGTCGATCTCCTGGGGTTCCTTGATGAGACGCATGGCATCGATCGCGCATCTCACGTCGCGGATCTCGGCCGGGGCGCGGGCGCCGGTGCGCGTCTGGGCCCGCACCGCGTTCAGCGCCTGGGTGAGGCGCGCGTCCCAGCTCGCGTCGTGGCCGAGCGAGAACCACAAGCGCGGCTGGTTGGCCAGCAGTTCGACGAGTTTCTCGTCCAGGGTCTTGATCGAATGGGCAGCGTCGAAGCCGAAGCGTTCGCACGCCGCCTCCGGACCGTAGCGGAAACCGTCCCAGGTCTCCCGCTCGACGTCCTTGTCGCGGCAGAACAGCAGGCTCCTGGGTTCCTCGCCCGCGATCAGCACCAGCACCGCCTCCGGCTCGGGGAAGGCGGACAGGTAATGGAAATAGCTGTCGGCGCGATAGGGATAGTGGCTGTCGCGGTTGCGCAGCTTCTCCGCTGCGGTGGGGATCACCGCCACGCCCTCGCCCATGGCGGCCAGGAGCCGAGTGCGGCGGTCGGAAAATGTCGAGATGTCCATGTTATCGGTGGGAGTCGGCTTGTGTGCGGCGTCGTTCAAGGGCGGCATCCAGTTCGGTCAGTTGTGCCGGAGTGCCGATATTGTCCCATAGGGCATCGAGGCGGGCACCCTGAACTTTACCGGCGGCGATGGCCCGGTCGAGCAGGGGACGCAGGGGCATTTTGCTGCCGGGTGCGACGCCGGCGAAGAACTCGGGGCGATAGATGCCGATGTTCGAGTAGGTCAGTCGCGGCTCGCCCGCGCTGCGCAGGAAGCCGCCGCTGAGGGCGAAATCGCCGTGCGGGTGCCAGGGCCGGTTGTCGACCAGCCACAGGTGGGCGAGCGCGCCGTCGGCCGCTTGCGCGGCTGTCAGCGCACGGTAATCGCATTCGCAATAGATGTCGGCGCTGACCACCAGGAAGGGCTCGGTCCCGAGCAGGGGCAGGGCATTGACCACGCCGCCCGCGGTCTCCAGCGCTTCGGCCTCGGGCGAGTAGGTGATGCGCACGCCGTGGCGGCGACCGTCGCCCAGGGCGGCCTCGATCTGCGCGCCGAGGTGGGCGTGGTTGATCACCAGTTCGCGGATGCCGGCTTC
>JAJXTQ010000325.1 GCA_021783685.1 Pseudomonadota bacterium
CAGATTGCCGTGGTGGGGCAGGAAGTCGTCCTGTTCAACGACAGCGTGGCAGCCAACATCGCCTATGGCGAGAACCCCGACGCGGTCATGCCGCGCATTGAGGCCGCCGCGCGCGCCGCCCACGCCTGGGAATTCATCGAGAAACTGCCCCAGGGCGTGTGGACCCCGGTGGGTCAGCACGGCGTCCTGCTCTCGGGCGGGCAGCGGCAGCGTCTGGCCATCGCGCGGGCGCTGTTCAAGGACGCGCCCATCCTGATCCTCGACGAGGCGACCTCGGCGCTGGACACCGAATCCGAACGTCACATCCAGGCCGCTTTCGAGGTCTTGATGCGCGGCCGTACCACGCTGGTGATCGCCCATCGGCTGTCCACCGTCACCCGGGCCGATTGCATCGTCGTGATGCAGGACGGCCGCATCGTCGAGCAGGGCACCCATGCCCGCTTGCTGGCGAACAACGGTCCCTACGCCGAGCTCTACCGCCTGCAATTCAACGACATGGATGCGGCCGGTTGAGTTCGGCGCCTTGGCGCGGTCGACTGGAGCGCGGGTTGACGTCGGTCTGGTATGGTCCGCGGCGCCGCGCCTGGCCACTGTTGCCGCTGTCCGCCCTCTACGCGCTCGGGGTGGCGCTGCACCGTCTGTCCTACCGGCTCGGGCTGCGCCCGGTCACCCGTCTGCCGGTACCCGTGATCGTGGTCGGCAACCTGACCGTCGGCGGCACCGGCAAGACGCCGCTGGTCATCCATCTGGCGCGCGCGCTGGCCGCGCAGGGTGAACGCCCGGGGATACTCTGCCGGGGTTACGGGGGGCAGGCCCGGCAATGGCCGCAGCGGGTGACGCCGGCCAGCGATCCGGAGCAGGTGGGCGATGAGCCGGTTTTGATCGCGCAGCGCACGGGCTTGCCGGTGGCGGCCGACCCGCAGCGCGCGCGCGCCGGCCGGTTGTTGCTCGAGGCGGGATGCACGTTGCTGCTCACCGACGACGGATTGCAGCATCACGCCCTGGCCCGGGACATGGAAATCGCTCTCGTCGATGGCGCCCGGGGACTGGGCAACGGCTGGCTGCTGCCGGCGGGTCCGCTGCGTGAATCGGCGCGGCGGCTCGGGCGGGTCGATGCCGTGGTGGTCCAGGGCGCAGGCTTCACGCCCGCCCATGCGGCCACCTTCCGGATGACGCTCCCGCTGCTCGAGGTCGTCGACCTGGCCACTCGGCGAGACCGGCGTCTGCTGGTCGATTTTGCCGGCCGGTCGGTCCATGCCGTGGCCGGCATCGGGCATCCCCAGCGGTTTTTCGACGCGCTGCGCGGGGCCGGTCTCGAGGTGGTGGAACACCCCTTTCCCGATCATTATGATTACCGCCCACAGGACCTGATGTTTGCCGCAGACGCCCCGATCTTCATGACGGAGAAGGATGCGGTCAAGTGCACCCGTTTCGCGCCGGCCAATGCCTGGGTGGTGCCGGTGGATGCGCATCTGACACCGGCCCTGGAGGACTGGGTGCGGGCCCGCCTCCGACATCGCGGCCACATAAAGGACGATTGACGTATGGTGGTGGACAAGAAGCTGCTCGAAATCCTGGCCTGTCCGGTCTGCAAGGGCCCGCTGGTCTTTCGGCCCGAGGCCGGCGAACTGATCTGCAAGGCCGACCGTCTGGCCTTCCCCATTCGCGAGGGCATCCCGGTGATGCTGGTCGAGGAAGCACGCCCCCTGTCCGCGGAGGAGGAGCGATGATGCCCTTCAAGGTGGTCATTCCCGCGCGCCACGGCGCGAGCCGCCTGCCGGGCAAGCCGCTGCGTCTCATCGCGGGGCGCCCGATGATCCAGCACGTCTACCAGCGCGCGCTGGACAGCGGCGCAGCCGAAGTCATCATCGCGACCGAACACGAACTCGTGGCGCAGATGGCGCGGTCCTTCGGGGCCACCGTTTGCATGACCGGCGCCCACCATCTGACCGGGACGGATCGCATCGCCGAGGTCGTCGCGCAAAAGGCCTGGCCGGACGACACCGTCATCGTCAACCTGCAAGGGGACGAACCGACCATGCCGGCCGTGAACGTGGCACGTGTGGCGGAGAACCTGCAGGCCCGGACGACGGCGCCCGTGGCGACCTTGTGTACGCCGGTCGGGACGGTCGAGGAACTGCTCGATCCCAATGTGGTGAAGGTGGTCTGCGACCGGGACGAGTTGGCACTGTATTTCAGCCGTGCGCCGATTCCCTGGCATCGCGAGGGCGGATTTTCCCACGATGCGGGCATGCCGCCTGGGCTCTGGCTGCGTCACCTGGGAATTTATGCCTACCGCGCCGGCGCTCTGCGGGCGTTTGCGGCCCTCGCGCCCTGTGAGCCGGAGCTCCAGGAGTCCCTGGAACAGTTGCGGTTCCAATGGGGCGGGATCCGCATCCACGTCGGGGACGCGCCCGCTTTGCCCGGGTCCGCCGTCGACACGGAGGCCGATCTGGCGCGGGTCGAGGCCCATTTGGGGCGCCAGTCGGCCTGATCGGCCACTGACGGTCGGGAACGGCTTCCCGCACGGAGGACCGCATGCATCGGATCCTGTTCGTCTGCATGGGCAACATCTGCCGCTCACCGGCGGCGGAGGGCATGTTGCGGGCGCGCCTGACCCGCGACGCGCCGCACTGGCTGGATCGGATCGAGATCGATTCAGCGGGGACGCACGGCTATCACGGGGGTCGTGCGCCGGATCCGCGCATGCAGCAGGCGGCGCGGGCGCGCGGGATCGATCTGAGTGCGCTCCGCGCCCGCGCGGTGCAACCCGAAGACTTCCTGCGATTCACGCACATCCTGGCGATGGACGAGGCCAATCTGCAGCACCTGCTGACCTTGCGCCTGCCGTCGGCAAGCGTGGTGCCGGCCTTGTTCCTGCCTCCGGGCGAGGACGGCCGGCCGCGTGCGGTTCCGGACCCGTACTACGGCGACGGCCAGGGATTCGAGCGGGTACTGGATTTGCTCGACGAGGGCTGCAACGCGCTCGTCGAACATCTGCGTCCGTTCATGGCGCCGGGCTGAGCGCCGCGCGCCGGGCCACGGCGCGCGGCATGGGGTCGGATCAGTCGTCCTCGCCGACGCGTTTCAGCTCGGGCGTGGCGACCGGCAGCGGCGATTCGGCGGTGGCGCGATCCGGCTGGCCGACCGCTTCTGCGCCTGCTGTGAACGAAGGCTGATCGTCCCCGTAGTTCTGGTGATCGTCAAACGGCCCGGCGGT
>JAJXTQ010000326.1 GCA_021783685.1 Pseudomonadota bacterium
CTCGGCCTAGGCGACGCGGATCGCATCGGCGTGCGCGCGCTCGTTCATGCGGTTGACCAGCGCCTCGGCGCCGCCGAGCAGGATGCTGGCGATGCGTTCGGCGTCGGCGGGGCGGAACGCCTGCACCGTGAGCGTGCTGATATTGGTCGAGCCGTTGTAGTCGAGCGAGACCAGCCGGCGGTAGTACTGGAACAGATCCTCCTGGTCGGAGCCGGTGAACAGGCCGGGGAAGCGCCACAGCGGGTCGGCGGCGGCGGGGGCGAGCATGTCGCGCAGCGGCAGCGAGCGCTGCAGCAGCGCCAGCGCGTCGCGCGACTGCACGAAATCATGCACGGCGAAGGAATCCGTGTCGCCGCTGCTTTTCGGCAGCGCGGCGAGGCCGGCGGCGGCGGGCATCAGCCGCCCGGCGGCATTCGGCTCGCGGATCACGAAGCGCGCCTCGGAGACGTAGCGATCGACCGCGATCAGGTCGACATAGCCGCCGACCAGCGCCGCCGGCAGCACCGCGACCAGCAGCACGCGCCACAGCCCCCGCCAGTCGCGCCGCCGTGCCGCCGCCGGCACGGCCAGCGGGCGCGACAGTTCCCGCAGTTCGGTCAGGTCGCTCCAGGCATCGGGGGCTTCAGGGGGCATGATGCGCCAATGATGGGACGATGGCGAAGGTGCGGCGAACAGGCTAGCATCGGTCGGTGCGCAGGTCGATTGGCGGGATGGGCGGCGGATGCAGCAGGCGGTGACGGAGCAGGCGCGGGCGGCGCGGCTGGCCCGGCTGTTCCCGGGGGTGGCGGCGCGCCCGCCCTCGCCGTGGCGGCGGCGCTTCGTGCTGCTGCTGGTGCTGCTGCCGACGCTGCTGGCGGCCCTCTATTACGGCGTGCTGGCCGACGACCGCTATGTCTCGGAGGCGCGGTTCCTGATCCGCAGCGGCACGCAGCCGGCCAACGGCATGGGCGGCATGGGCGCGCTGCTGCAGTTGGCCGGGCTGTCGCGCTCGCAGGACGACGCCTATGCGGTGCGCGACTTCCTGACCTCGCGCGATGCGCTGCGGCAACTGGACGCGCGGCTCGATCTGCGGCGCATCTACGGCAATGCCGGGGCCGATGTGCTGCTGCGCTACCCCTCGCTGCTGTATCCGGCGACGCAGGAGGGCCTTTATCGCTATTTCCGCAACCGGCTCGCGGTCGTGGTCAACATCGACAGCGGGCTGGTGACGCTGCGGGTGGACGCGCCGCGGGCGGCGGATGCTCAGCTTCTGGCGGCGACGCTGCTCGATCTGGGCGAGGGGCTGGTGAACCGGCTGAACGAGCGCATGCGCGCCGACACCATCCGCGTCGCCGCCGACGAGGTGGCGCGGGCGCAGGAGCGGCGGATTGCCGCCGAGGTGGCGGTGACGGCGTTCCGCAACCGCGAGCTGATGCTGGACCCGGTGAAGACCTCGGCGATGGTGCTGCAGGTGATCGGCCGGCTGGCGGCGGCGGAGGCGGAGACGCGGGCCGACATTGCGGCCATGCGGGCGAGCGCGCCGACCAGCCCGCAACTGCCGCCGCTGCAGGAACGGGTGGCGGCGCTGTCCCAGCAGATCGCCGCCGAGCGGGCGCGGGTGGGCAGCGCCTCGGACGGGCTGGCCGACAAGATCGCCGCCTATGAGCGGCTGGTGCTGGAGCAGGACTTCGCCACCAGGCTGCTGGCGCACGGCATGACGGCGCTGGAGACGGCGCGCGCCCAGGCGCAGCGGCAGGAGCTGTTCGTGGAGCGGGTGGTGCAACCCGGGCTGCCGGACGAGGCGACGGAGCCGCGGCGGATCGCGATGGTGCTGACGGCGTTCGGCTTCAACGTGCTGGGCGCGGGGCTGCTGTGGCTGCTGGCGTCCGGCCTGCGCGAGCACGCCGCCGGTCAGGTAAGCTGGATGCGGTCGCGCACGCGGTAGATCGCGGCGGCGCCGGCGAGGGTCGAGGCGGCGGACCACGCGGCGAGATACCAGGGGTCGTAATGCGTCGGCACGCCCTCGCCGAAGAAGCCGGCACGGAACATCTCGAAGCAATGTACGGCCGGGTTGAGCAGCAGCAGGTGTTGTGCCCCGGCCGGGACCCAATCGACCATGAAGAACGCCCCCGAGAGGGGCAGGGACAGATATTGCAGGGGCTGGATGAATTTCTCCGCCGGTTCCCAGTACTCGGTCCAGGCGGAGGCGAGCAGCGCAATGCCACCATAGAGCCAGCCGGTCAACAGCCAGCCGGCCAGCGCCAGCGGCCAGTCCTGGATCGGCTCGACGATACCGACCGAGACGGTGACGAAGTAGATCAGCACCAGCGCGAGCGTGGCGGACATCACTTCGACCAGCACGCGGGCGGTCAGGATGTCGGCGTAGCCGACCGGCCGATGGTAGAGCAGGCTGGAGTTGTTGCGCCCCAGCCGCGACAGCGGGCCGATCAGGTGGCGCGACAGCGTCAGCGGCAGATAGCAGGTGATAACGAAGGTAGTGACATGGACGCCGTGCATGCTGGCTTCGTGGATCATCGACCAGATCACCAGCACGCCGGACGCGAGGATCAGCGGCTCCATGATCGCCCAGAAGAAGCCGAAGCTGTGCCGGCCATAGCGCGACAGCAGGTCGCGCATGATCAGCGCCTGGATGATCGTCACACGGCTGGCAGATGCGGTCACGCCGACCTCGTTGGAAATACCGGCCTCAGCCGCAAACTATGTTCGTTCTCCGGCTGATTCAAGAGATAGAGCCGCTCCGGCAGCGGTCGATCTCGCGCATTGCGTGCGGCGGATACATCAGGCAAACAAAAAATCCCAATACCCGTGTTGTGTGACCAACCGCTTGATCTCGTCCAGGCCGACTTCGTTGCGCTCTTCGCCTTCTGCCATATAAGCATTGTAACCGAACGATTGCATATGGCCGACAAGTTCTTCAACGGTGCCACGGGACACCCAGTCCAGGGCGGTCCCATTTATTTCCATGATCACCTTGGGATGCATCCGCTGCAGCGTTCGAGAGAAGCCCTTCAGCGCCAGCAGTTCGGCACCTTCGATATCAAACTTGACAAGATCGCATCGCGGCAGATCACCCAGCAGGTCATCAAGCGGAACGCATGGGACAATGTTCCTGCGTTGCCCTCCTTCAATAACAGGTCCGATGTTCAGGCCGCCGATGTTCCCTTCATCGCTCGCGGAGACCTGGACCAGTCCAACGGCATTGGAAACCGCATAGGGCT
>JAJXTQ010000327.1 GCA_021783685.1 Pseudomonadota bacterium
ATCGGGCGGGCACGCCCAGCGCCCGCTTGCGCTCGGGCAGATCGGTGACATCGCGGGTGCTGACGGCGAAGCCTGCGTCGCTCAGATGGCGTACCCAGGCCGCGCAGCAGCCGCAGCGCGCATCCTTGTAGACCGTCACGGGCGGCAACGCGGCCAGCGCAGACGATGCCGCCGCCATGCCCAGGAACAGCGAGGCACCCTGCAGTGTGGTCTTGAATCGCATGATCACTACTCCTCGCGGACGGCCGGACGAGGACGGCCGCGCCGCGCTCGAAAGACAGGTTACAGCGTCCGTGTCGCCCGTACGATGTTGCTCTCGCTCCCCGGTTCGATCCGGAATCCGAGCTTGCGGCACACGGCCAGCATCGCGCCGTTCTCCCGCAGGATATCACCGTAGATCTCCCGGAAGCCGCGCTCATGGGCGTAATCGATGATGCGCTGCATCAGCCGAATGCCCAGCCCCTTGCCGCCCTGGTCGTGGCGCACGCCGATGGCGAACTCGCAGCGCTCGCCGTTGGGATCGCCGGCGATCCGCACCCCGGCCAGGATGCGCGCCTGACCGGGCAGCCCCGGTTCCGTCAGGACCAGCGCCATCTCGCGGTCATAATCGATCTGGCTCAGCCGGGCGGCCAACTGGTGCGGCACGTGGGCCATGGGCGAGAAAAAGCGCATGTAGCGCTCCTCCTCGGTCATGGCGTCGAACAGCGCGATCATCGCCGGTTCGTCCTCGGGCTGGATGGGACGCAGCAACAGCACATGGCCATCGGGCAGATCGAAGGACTGTTCCAGTTCCTTCGGGTAAGGCCGGATCGCGAAATGCTCGTGACCCGCCGGCGCCGACAGATCCACGCGCACTCGGGCATCGAGCGCGAGCACGCCCTGCTCCCCCGCCAGCAGCGGATTCACCTCGATTTCCGCCACCTCGGGCAGATCGGCAGCCAACTGCGCCAGTTTCACCAGGCTCAGGGCGACATCGTCGATGCGCGTCGCGGCGATGCCGCCCACGCCTTGCAGCACGCGGTGGATGCGCGTGCGCTCGATGAGATCGCACGCCAGATGCATGTTGAGCGGCGGCAAGGCGAAAGCCGTGTCGTTCAGGGCTTCGACGGCGTTGCCGCCCTGCCCGAACAGCAGCACGGGACCGAACACGGCATCGGTCGTCATGCCCAGGATCAGCTCGTGGTTGTCGCCCTTGGGCACCATGGGCTGGAGCGTGAAGCCCGCGATCCGCGCCTGCGGCAGATGTTCGCGCAGGTGCCCCAGGATGCCTTGCGCTGCATCGGCCACCGCCTCGGGTGTCTGCAGGTTGAGCGCGACCCCGCCCATGGCGCGCTTGTGCAGGATGTCGGGCGAGGAAATCTTCAGCACCACCGGCAGATCCCAGGCCCCCGCCTGTGCCGCGGCCTCCTCGGGCGTTTTCACCATCGCCGTCTGCACCACCGGGATGCGATAGGCCGCCAGCAGTTCCATGCCTTCGGCCAGCGACAGCCAGCCGCCGCCGCGCGCACGCGCCCGATCGATCACGGCGCGCGCGGCCTCATGGTCGGGAATGAAGGTCTGCGGCAAGGACGGCGGCGTTTCCAGCAGCAGGCGCTGGTTGCGCCGATAGCCGATGAGGTGCATGTAAGCCCGGATCACCTGATCGGGCGTCTCATAACTGGGGATGCGATGGGCGGCGAAGGTCTCGCGCACCGACAGGGCCGTCTTCGCGCCCAGCCAGTTCGTCAGCAAGCCCTTGCGCGGGGTCTGGTGTACCTCGATGACCGCCTCGGCCGCCTCCTGGCTGCTGGCGACGCCGACCGGGCAATTGAACACCGCCACGGTATCGACTTCAGGCGCCTCGTAAAGGACGCGCAGGGCTGCGCGATAACGTCCGGGGTCGGCGTCGCCCAGCACGTCCACCGGATTGTGCGTACTGCACAAGGGTGGCAAGGCATCGCGCAGCCGGTGCCGCGTGTTTTCGGAGAGGTTCGCCAGATGCCCCCCCAGCCGCGTCAGCTCATCGGTGGCCAGCACCCCGATGCCGCCGCCGTTAGTCACGATGGCGAGGCGCTCGCCGAAGCGGGGACTGGAATGCCCCAGCGTCTCCACCGCATCGAACAGTTCGGCCATGGAATCCACCTGCACCATGCCGGCGCGCCGGAACGCCGCGGCATAGACGGCATCGACCCCGGCGAGCGCGCCGGTGTGCGAGGCCACCGCCTGAGCCGACTGGGCATAGCGGCCGCCCTTGACCACGATGACCGGCTTGAGGCGCGCGGCGAGCCGTGCCGCGGACATGAACTTGCGCGCGTCGCGCACCGATTCGACGTAGAGCAGGATGGCCCGGGTGTCCCAGTCGTTCGCCAGGTAATCGAGCAGGTCGCCGAAGTCGATGTCTGCCGATGCGCCCAGCGAGATCAGTGTCGAGAACCCGATGCCGCGGCTCTCGGCCCAATCCAGCACGGCGGTCAGGATCGCGCCGGACTGGGCGATGAAGGCCAGATTGCCGGGCCGCGCATTGAGGTGCGCGAAACTGGCGTTGAGCCCGACCTTGGGCATCAGGATGCCGAGGCAGTTGGGCCCGATGATGCGCATCAGATGCGGCCGCGCGGCGTCGAGCGCCGCCTGCTGCAAGGCCACGCCGGCGGCGGCATCGGTCTCCTCGAAACCCGCCGAGAGCACCACGGCCGCCCGCGTACCGGCGGCGCCCAGTTCGGCGAGCGTTTCGGGCACCTGGGCGGCAGGGATCGCGACCACGGCGAGGTCCGGGGCCTGGGGCAGATCGGCGAGGCGCGTGTAGATGCCGTGCGCGGCGTCCGGCTCGCTGCGCCGGTTGACCAGCATCACGGGGCCTGAAAATCCGCCCGACTGCAGGTTGCGCGCGACGGCGCCGCCGACGCGATGGGCATCGCGGCTCGCGCCCACCAGCGCGACCGAGCGAGGCTTGAAGAAAAATTCGAGGTTGCGCGTCGTCATCCCACCGCTCCAAACACGACCACAGACTCGGACCGAACCGAGAGCATACTCCGCGAGTCGTGACTGGACGAAGCACGCGATGCGCGGGTTGCAGGCGCAAGCCGACCCCGCGAGCCCGATGCGTACATCTCGCGGCGCGACCTCAAATCGCTACAATGTCCGCCCCTTCGCTGGAAACGATGCAGATGGGCAGCATGTCGATCACCCTTTACCACAATCCCCGTTGCAGCAAGTCCCGCGCCGCTCTGGC
>JAJXTQ010000328.1 GCA_021783685.1 Pseudomonadota bacterium
CTCGGATAGATGTGCTCGTCCATGAAGGCGGTCACGCGCCGCTGCAGATCGCGCACCTTGTCGGAGTGGGAGAAATCCATGATCGTTCCTTTTCGAAAAATATCGATAAGTACCTCCACCACCAAGACACCAAGATCACCAAGCAGCGCCAAGAAAATCTCTTGAACTTCTTGGTGGACCTTGGTGATCTTGGTGTCTTGGTGGTGGGACTTTTTCCATCCGACCCTCACTTCTTGGCCATGATGCGTTCGACCTGGCGCCAGGCCTCCTCGGCCAGCGACCGGGTGCGGCTGCCGGTCTCGAGCGCTTCCTGGCTGGCGGCGTTGCCCTGCACCGCGCGCGCCATGATGCCCTGCATGATGCCGGCGAGCCGGAACATGTTGAAGGCCATGTAGTACTCCCAGTCGCGTTCGGGAATATGCGTGCGGCCGGTGCGCCGGCAGTAGGCGGCGACGTAGTCGGCTTCGGAGGGAATGCCCAGCGCGGCGAGATCGGTGCCGGCCAGGCCGCGGAACTGGCCCGGCGACAGGCGCCAGCTCATGCAGTGGTAGGCGAAATCGATCAGCGGATGGCCGAGCGTGGACAATTCCCAGTCGAGCACCGCGAGCATCCTGGGCTCGCTCGCATGGAAGACCAGGTTGTCCAGACGATAGTCGCCGTGGACGATGGCGGTCTCGTCGCCGGCCGGGATGTGCTCGGGCAGCCAGGCGATCAGCTTGTCCATCGCCGCTATCGTCTCGGTCTCGGAGGCTCGGTACTGCTTGCTCCAGCGCGCCACCTGGCGCTCCAGGTAGTTGCCCGGGCGGCCGTAATCGGAGAGATCCACCGCTCGATGATCGACGCAGTGCAGCGCCGCGATGACCCGGTTCATCTCGTCGAAGAGGGCGGCTCGCTCGGCGGCACTCATGCCCGGCAGCACCGGATCCCAGAGGATGCGGCCGGAGACGTAATCCATGACGTAGAACGCCGCGCCGATCACCGACTCGTCCTGGCAAAGGGCGTGGCTCCTGGCCACCGGCACGTCGGTTGCGGCCAGCGCGGTGATCACCCGATACTCGCGGTCGACGGCGTGCGCCGAGGGCAGGAGTTTGCCCGGCGGCTTGCGGCGCATCACGTAGTGCTTGCCCGGCGTCTCGATCAGGAAGGTCGGGTTGGACTGGCCGCCCTTGAACTGGAGGACCGTCGCCGGTCCCGCGAAACCGCGGACGTGAGCCGCCATCCAGTCCGCAAGCCGCGTGAGGTCGAAAGCGTGCTGCGGGACGACCGGGCGAGTGCCGATAAATTTGTCGCTGATATCCGATGTCATCTAGAAACCTATTCGCTTGATCCCGTAGGTTGGGCTTCAGCCCGACGACCGAAGGAAGTCCCTGTGGGGCGACCGAAGGAAGTCCCTGTGGGACGGCCTGAGGAAGCAACCGCAGTCTGGCTGAAGCCCGACCTACAGCTTGACGATCTGCTTGCCGAAGTTCTGTCCGCGCAGCAGCCCGATCAGCGCCGCGGGCGCGCTGCGCAAGCCCTCGGTCACCGTCTCCCGATACCTGATGCGGCCGGCGGCGACGTGCTCTCCGAGCTCCTTCAACGCCACCGGCCAGCGCTCCATGTGCTCGGAGACGATGAAGCCCTGCATCTTGACGCGGTTCGTCAGCACCGAAGCGATGTTCTTCAGCGGATGTGGCTCGCTGTTGTAGTGCGAAATCAGGCCGCACAAGGCGATGCGCGAGAAGGGGTTCATCCTTGCCAACAGGGTGTCGAAGATCTCGCCGCCGACGTTCTCGAACAGGCAGTCGATGCCCCCGGGCGTGGCCGCCTTGAGGTCCTCGCGAAGCTTGCCGGCCTTGTAGTCGACGCAGGCGTCGAAGCCCAGCTCCTCGATCACGTAGCGGCATTTCTCGGCGCCGCCGGCGATGCCCACCGCGCGTGCGCCGTGGATCTTCGCCAACTGGCCGACGACGCTGCCCACCGCGCCGGAGGCCGCGGTGACCACCACGGTCTCGCCGGGCTTGGGCGCGCAGATGTCCATCAGGCCGACCCAGGCGGTGACCCCGGGCATGCCCAGCACGCCCAGATAAGCGGACAGCGGAACCCCGTTGCGACCGAGTTCGGCATCGACCTTCTGCAACATCGCGCCGTCGGAGAGGCCGTAGTTCTGCCAGCCGAGATAGCCCACGACCAGGTCGCCGGCCTTGAAGTTCGGATGCAGGGAGCGCACCACCTCGCCCGCCGTGCCGCCGATCATCACCGCGCCGATGGCCACCGGCGCGGCGTAGGACTTGGCCTCGCTCATGCGCCCGCGCATGTAGGGATCGAGCGACAGGTAGCGGTTGCGCACCAGCACCTGGCCGGGTCCGGGTTCGGGCACCGGGGCCTCGACGATCTTGAAGTTGCCCTCTTCGACCCAGCCGGTGGGCCGGCTGGCCAGCAAGACCTGAAGATTCGTTTCGCTCACGGCGCCACTCTTCCGGTCGGAGCTATCGTTCAGACGATGCAGGCGCCGCCATCGACCGCGACGTACTGGCCGGTGACGTGGCGCGAGGCCTCGGAGGCTAGGAACACCACCGTGCCCTTCAGGTCCTCTGCTCCGCCCAGCCGGTGCAGCGGCGTCATCTCGACCACCGAGCGCTCGATCGTCTCCAGCACCCCGGCCGACATCTTCGAGGGAAAGAAGCCCGGGCAGATGGCATTGACGTTGATGTTGTACTTGCCCCACTCCGAGGCCAGCGCGCGGGTGAAGTTCACCGCCGCGCCCTTGCTGGTGTTGTAGGCGATGGTGTGCATGTCGTGGGGGCCGCCGGACAGTCCCGCGATCGAGGCGATGTTGATGATCTTGCCCGACTGGTTCGGGATCATCGTGCGCCGGCCGACCTCCTGGCAGAGCACGAACATGGCGTTGATGTTGAGGTTCATCACCTTGTTCCAGGCGTCCAGCGGATGCTCCTCGGCCGGCGCGCCCCAGCTCGCCCCGGCGTTGTTCACCAGGATGTCGATGCGGCCGTACTTGGCCAGCACGGCGTCCACCATCGCCGGAACGGTGTCGAACTTCGACATGTCGCAGGCATGGGTCAGGACCTCGATGCCGAGCCCCGTGAGGTGCGTCGCCGCCTGGTCCAGCTCGTTTTGCTTCCTCGCGCTGATCGCCAGGCGGCAGCCCATCTCGCCCAGCGCTTCGGCCATCTGCAGGCCCAGCCCACGCGAGCCACCGGTGA
>JAJXTQ010000329.1 GCA_021783685.1 Pseudomonadota bacterium
CAGGAAGCTGTAGTGGGTGCAACCCAGGACCAGTCGGTCGATGCCGGCGTCGAGCAGCGGCAGCATCTTGGCCGCCACCTCGGCGGCGAATTGCGGATCGGCATCGAGCGGCTGCAGCGTCTCGACTCGCGTCGCCCAACCCGGACAGGCTGCGACATGGACGGCGACGCCGCCGGCGTGGGCACGGATCAGCGTCGCAAGACGCTCGCTGCGCGCGGTCGATTCGGTCGCCAGCACGGCGATCGCGCCGCTCCTGCTGGCGGCGGCGGCGGGCTTGACGCCGGGCTCGACGCCGACCACGGGGATGCCCGGATGCTGTTGGCGCAGCGCACTCAGAGCGGCGGCGGTGGCGGTGTTGCAGGCGAGCACCAGGGTGCCCGCGCCGCGTTCGACCAAATGCCGGCCGATCGCCAATACGCGCGCGCTGATGAAGCTGTCGGATTTGCTGCCGTAGGGCAGGTGGGCGGTGTCGGCGAGATAGACGAGGTCGGCGCCGGGACTGGCGCGGGCGACCGCCGAGAGCACCGAGAGGCCGCCCAGGCCGGAATCGAAAATACCGATCATCGGCGGCCCGCCAGGCTACTTACCGACGACCGCGTGGGTGGTGAACAGCACGTCGGTGAAGTCGCGGTTCAAGAGCTTGCTGTGGAACTTGCTCATGACCTGGCCGTCGGCGTAGCGCAGCGTTTCGCCGACCTTCACCGCGATCGCCGGCGAGACCACCCAGCGGCTCTTGCCGCCGTTCTTGACCTCGCTGTAGGTGAACTGCTTGGCGTCGAGCACGCTCACCACCTTGCCTGACTGGGTCAGCGGCGCGGTGGACTTGCTCATGTCCGCGACACCCATGGCGGGATGGGCGGCGCCCCCGGCGCTGCCGATATCGGGGTGGCCGGGAGGCGGCGCAGCGAGTGCGCAGGCAGAGAGAGCGGCGAGGGCGATCAGGGCACTGATGAATTTCATGGGACGTTTTCCTCTGGAGGTTGAATTAAATCGTCTTGACCGGGATCTTGCCGATCCGCGCCTGCCATTCGCGCGGTCCGGTCTCGTGCACCGAGATGCCATTGGAATCGACGGCGACGGTGACCGGCATGTCGCGCACCTCGAATTCGTAGATCGCTTCCATGCCCAGGTCTTCGAAGCCCACCACCCGGGAAGCCTTGATCGCCTTGGCCACCAGGTAGGCGGCGCCGCCCACCGCCATCAGGTAGGCCGAACGGTGCTTCTTGATCGCCGCGATCGCCGCGGGTCCGCGTTCGGCCTTGCCGATCATGCCGATCAGGCCGGTCTCGGCCAGCATCATTTCGGTGAACTTGTCCATGCGCGTTTCTGTGGTCGGTCCGGCCGGACCGACTACTTCGTCCTTCACCGGATCGACCGGGCCGACGTAATAGATGAGGCGGTTCCTGAAATCCACCGGCAGTTTCTCGCCCTTGCTCAGCATCTGCTGGATGCGCTGGTGCGCGGCGTCGCGGCCGGTCAGGATCTTACCCGAGAGGAGCAGCACTTCGCCTGGCCGCCAGGCGGCGACCTGCTCCGGGGTCAGGGCGTTGACATCGACGCGTCGGCCCGTGCTGGCGTCGTAGGTCAGCTTGGGCCAGTCCGCGAGATCGGGCGGAGCCAGCTTCGCCGGGCCGGAGCCGTCGAGGTGGAAGTGGGCGTGGCGGGTGGCGGCGCAGTTGGGAATCAGCGCCACCGGCAGGCTGGCGGCGTGGGTCGGGTAGTCGAGGATCTTGACGTCGAGCACCGTGGTGAGACCGCCCAGGCCCTGGGCGCCGATGCCCAGCGCATTGACCTTGTCGAAAATTTCGAGGCGCAGCTCCTCGATCCGGTTGAGCTTCTCGCCGCGCGCCGCTTTCTCCTTGAGCGGGTGGATGTCCACCGGCGCCATCAAGGACTCCTTGGCCAGCAGCATGGACTTCTCGGGCGTGCCGCCGATGCCGATGCCGAGGATGCCCGGCGGGCACCAGCCGGCACCCATGGTCGGCACGGTCTTCAGCACCCAGTCGACGATCGAGTCCGAGGGGTTGAGCGCATAGAACTTCGACTTGTTCTCCGAGCCGCCGCCCTTGGCGGCGCAGATCACCTCCAGGCGGTCGCCGGGGACGATCTCGTAATGGACCACGGCCGGGGTATTGTCGCGGGTGTTCTTGCGTGCGCCGGCGGGGTCGGCGAGCACCGAAGCGCGCAGTTTGTTGTCCGGATCGAGGTAGGCGCGGCGCACGCCCTCGTTCACCATTTCCTGCACCGAGAGCGTGGCGTCCCAGCGCACGTTCATGCCGACCTTGAGGAAGACCACGCATATCCCGGTGTCCTGACAGAGCGGCCGGTGACCCTCGGCGCACATCCGTGAATTGATCAGGATCTGGGCGATGGCGTCCTTGGCCGCCGGGCTCTGCTCGCGCTCGTGAGCGGCGGCCAGCGCCTTGATGTAGTCGGCCGGATGATAGTAGCTGATGTACTGGAAGGCGTCGGCGATGCTCTGGATGAAGTCTTCCTGGCGGATGGTGGTCATGGTTTTGATTTCCATAGACATGAGATCTCTGCTCGTAATGGACGGGAGCTTCGGTGGGATTCTACCATTCATGTTGCGCTGCGGCAGAGGGTGCGGCCCGAGACGGGTGTAAGATTGCCGGGGTTCGGTCGGGCGCTCGTGGGCGCCCTTTTTTCAGCCCGGCCCGAGATCAAACGAGAGACGCGAAGGAGACAGCATGAACCGATCCCGCCTGACCGGATCGCGCCTGATCGCGATCTTCCTGCTCGGCTGCGTGCTGCTCGACTATCCGGTGCTGCCGCTGTTCGGCGGCAACACCGTGATTTTCGGCATGCCGCTGCTGTATGCCTACGTCTTTGCCGTCTGGGCCGGCCTGATCATCCTGATGGCGATCGTCATCGAGCGCTCCGGCTGAGGCGACATGCAAGCCGGCTGGCTCGTCGTCCTCGCCTCCATCGCCTATCTCGGCGTGCTCTTCGCGATCGCCCATTACGGCGACCGGCGCGCCGACGCCGGGCGCTCGATCATCAGCCGACCGAGTATCTACGCGCTGTCGCTGGCCGTCTATTGCAGCACCTGGACCTACTACGGCAGCGTCGGCCGGGCCGCCGCCTCCGGCATCGGTTTCCTGCCGGTGTATCTCGGCCCGACGCTGATGATGTCGCTGTGCTGGTTCGTGCTGCTGAAAATGATCCGCATCGCCAAGGCCAAC
>JAJXTQ010000330.1 GCA_021783685.1 Pseudomonadota bacterium
CAGTCCCAACCCTAGGCGACTCACCGTCGGCCTGGAGCAGAATCGCCTGGCGATGCTGCTGGCGGTGCTGCACCGTCACGCCGGCATCGTCTGCTTCGACCAGGATGTCTTCGTCAATGCCGTCGGCGGGGTGCGCATCGCCGAGCCGGCGGCCGATCTTGCGGTGCTGGCGGCGATAATATCGTCATTTAAAAACAAGCCATTGCAATCTAAACTTATAGCGTTTGGTGAAGTCGGTCTGGCAGGCGAAATCCGCCCCGCGCCGCGCGGCCAGGAGCGCTTGAAGGAGGCCGCCAAGCTGGGTTTCACTCACGCGCTGATCCCCAAGGCCAACGCGCCCAGGCAGCCGGTCGAGGGCTTGACCGTGGTCGCGATCGATCGCGTCGGCACCGCCATCGACAAACTCTTCGAGCTGTGAGAGCCAAGCTGCCTCCGATGTTCCGTCTGATGCTGCGCATGCTTCTGCGCGATCTCCGCGCCGGCGAACTGACGGTGCTCGCGCTCGCCCTGGCGGCGGCGGTGGCGAGCCTGTCCAGCGTCGATTTCCTTGCCGATCGCGTCGCGTCCGCCCTGGTCCTGCAATCGCACCAGCTTCTGGGCGGCGATCTGCTCTTGAGTTCGGATCATCCCTGGGCGGCCGCAATCCGGGAAGAGGCCGAACGAGACGGTCTGGCGCTGGTCGATAGCGCGAGTTTCCCGAGCATGGTCAGCACCGTTGCCGGCAGCCAGTTGGCCGAGATCAAGGCGGTGGCGACGGGCTATCCGCTGCGCGGGGCGCTGCGTGTCGCGCCCGCGCTGAACCTCCCGGACGCCGAAACCCGCCAGATCCCGGCGCCGGGCACGGTATGGCCGGACGAGCATCTCGCCTCTGCCCTAGGCGCCCGGCCGGGCGAGGCGATCACCGTGGGCGACCGGCGCTTGAGCATGTCCGGCGTGCTGACGCTGGAGCCCGATCGCGGCGTCAATGTCTTTGCCTTCGCCCCGCGCCTGCTGATGAACCTCGATGATCTCGCTTCCACCGGGCTGATCCAGCCGGGCAGTCGCGTCACTTACCGCCTGAATCTGGCTGGGACGCCCGCAGCGGTGGCGGGCTTCAAGCGCTGGATGGGCCGGCACTTGAAGCCAGGCGAGCATCTCGATGATCTCTCCAATGCCCGGCCGGAGATCCGCAGCATGCTCGACCGCGCCCAGCGCTTCCTCTCTCTCGCGGCGCTCTTGGCGGTGGTGCTCGCAGCGGTGGCGGTGGCTCTTGCCGCGGACCGCTACACGCGCCGCCATCTCGATGCTTGCGCCGTGATGCGCTGCCTGGGAGCGAGCCAAGCCCAGGTGATGACGATCCACGGCGGCGAATTCCTGCTCTTCGGCCTGTTCGCTACCCTCCTGGGCTGCGCCGGGGGCTATCTGGTTCAAGAGGTCCTGCGCGGCTTGCTCGCCGGTTTTTTCACCGTCAAGCTGCCGCCGCCCTCCTGGCAGCCGCTGGGTCTCAGTCTGCTGGTCGGTTTGACGCTGGTGGCCGGCTTTGCGCTGCCGCCGCTCTTGCGCCTGCGCGCGGTGTCCACTCTGCGCGTGCTGCGGCGCGAATGGGCGCCCTCGGAGATGCTCTCCGGGGCCGCCTACGGCGTGGGCGGCGCGGCGCTGGCGGCGCTGATGCTTTGGCTCGCCGGCGATCTGCGCCTGTTCGCGATCGTGCTGGGCGGATTCTTGTCGGCCCTCGTTCTCTATGCGCTGGCGGCGCGGCTCGCGCTCGCCGCGGTCGGCCGCTTCGGCGCCGGTGCCGGCTGGCGCCTGGGACTGGCCAATCTGCGCCGCCACCGACGCGCCAGCGTGCTCCAGGCGATGGCGCTGGGACTGGGTCTCACCGCCCTGCTGCTGCTCACCGTGGCGCGCCAGGATCTGATCGGCAGTTGGCGCCGCAACATTCCGCCCGATGCCGCCAACCGTTTCGTCATCAACATCCAGCCCGGGCAGCGCGCACCGCTCGTCGCTCACTTCGTCGCCCATGGCCTGGCGGCACCGGAATTGGCGCCGATGGTTCGCGGTCGCCTGGTGAGCATCAACGGCCGGGCTGTAACTGCCGCGAGTTTCGCCGACCCGCGTGCGCAGCACCTGGTCGAGCGCGAGTTCAATCTTTCCTGGAGTGCTGCGCTGCCGCCCGGAAACCGGATCGTCGCCGGGCACTGGCCGGGGAGCGGGGCGGCGAGTGGGGCAGGGCTGGGCCAGTTTTCGGTCGAGCAGGGGTTGGCCGACACTCTGCACCTCGCCCTGGGCGACGCCCTGACCTACGACATCGCCGGCGTCAAGCTCTCCGGCCGGATCACCTCGCTGCGCCGGCTCGCCTGGAACTCGATGCGCGTCAATTTTTTCGTCATTGCGCAGCCGGGCATGCTAAGCGGCTATCCGACCAGCTACATCACCAGCTTCCATCTGCCGCAGAAGCGGGCCGGATTCGTCAATGGTCTGGTGCGCGAATTCCCCAACCTCACGGTGATCGACGTCGGCAGCCTGCTCGCCGAGCTCCAATCGATGCTCGACCAGCTCGCCGACGCGGTCCAGGTGGTGTTCGGCTTCGCCCTCCTGGCCGGGCTCACGGTGCTCTACGCCGCGATGCAGGCGAGCCAGGACGAGCGCCGGCTCGAACTGGCGCTGCTGCGCGCTCTGGGGGCGCGCACTCGTCAGTTGCGCAGCGGGGTGCTGGCCGAGTTCGCGCTCTTGGGCGGAATCGCCGGCCTGCTGGGCGGCATCGGCGCCGCGGGCCTCGCTTGGGTGCTGGCGCGCCAGGTGTTCCATCTCGACTACCGTCCAGATCCCCGGTTGCCGCTTCTGGGTCTGGCGGCGGGCGCCATCGGCGTGGCGCTGGCCGGCTGGGCGGGCAGCGCGGGCATATTGCGGCGGCCGGCGCTGGGGGCGCTGCGCGGCGACTAGCGCGCGATGAATCATGAGCACCGAATCCTCGAACGCCACATTCAGCTGCGTACTCCATGCGTGGCAAGCGCACGAAAAGGAGTTGAGCGGCTATCTCATGCACCGCCTGGGTGACAGGCATCTGGCCGACGACCTGTTGCAGGAGATTCTGCTCAAGGCGATGCGTCAGGAAAAGGGCTTCTGTGCGATCACGCAGAAGCGCGCCTGGCTCTTCCAGGTGGCGCGCAATCTGCTGGTGGATCGCGCCCGCCTGCAGAAGTCCGAAGTCGAGGTGGA